>JBAIYI010000215.1:0-8483 GCA_037915955.1 Terriglobales bacterium | reverse complement strand
AAGGAAGCTGCAGAGAGCTGGCACTTATTCGTCCACCCCGGATGTGGCGCACCGTGAAGTTAACGCGGTTGCTGTGACGGCACCATCCCGGGATTCCGGGAGTTTTGTCCGGATTAACCGTGACGGACCGTACGCAGATTCAACGACAAAAAAAGCGGCCGGGGAGCGGTTACTCCCCGGCCGATACGGTTACAGGCGTATTACCGGATGCGGGTAAGGGCAAAGAACCCGCTATCCCCCGGGACATTCTGGATGTTCGATTTCACATCCAGCGGCTTCAAGGAGCATGGTGTGGCAAATGCGCCCCCAGCCGGATTGCACGCGGGTGCCGGAGCGCCACTGATGGTTAGCGTGTAGACGCCAGCTCCGGCATTGGTGAACACATTGCCCACTCCGCCGGCGGCGGGGTCGGGGTTGTACGTCGTACCCGTGGTTGTCACATAAGGCTGCAACCTCAGGGTCACGTTCGGGTTCGGGTCGGTGACCTGGATGATCAATCGCTTCTGGCTGGCACGGTATTCGGCGGAAGTCAGAGTGATTGGATCCGGAGTTGGATTGACTGTAACTGTTGTCGTAACCGGCGCCGAAGCTATGCCGGCATTATTCGTCGCCGTGATGGTCAAAGTGACAACCGTAGGAACCAACTGAGTTGCCGGCAGAGTTGGGGCCAGGAAGGTAATTGTCGCGTCAGTGCCTGGAGGGTTTAGTCCAGGAACAACAGTGAGGACCTGCAAAGTGCCTGCGGGCGCCTGCGTCACCGTATAAACGAGTGGCACTAACGGTGGGTTATTGCCGTCAGAACCGGTAACGATTATCGTCCCGGCTGCGCCGGAGAATAATGACATAGGCGCAACAGCGTTGACAGTCGGCGCGTTGGGTGGATTGATGGCGACCGTTGTAGAGACGGAAGCGGTTCCGGCGCAGGATGTCGCCGTGAACGTCAGCGTCTGTGGGCCTGCAAGCGGCGCCGTGTAAAGCGGATTTGAGATCGCTGGATTGTTGAAGCTCCCGCCCGTTGCACTCCAGAGAAGTGTTATTGGATCCGGAGCAGTTGCGGTGCCCGTCACCTGAATCGTGCCACCCGCGGCTGCAGTGTAGGGTCCGGTAGTGCTGACGACGGGAATTACCGTACAAGGAGGAGGCGGCGGCGGCCCAGGCGCCACGTTGCTCGGCCACGGATCAAGCATTCCCACCAGCGTTCCTGCCGCAGAGGTGTAACCGCCCTGCGCGAGGAACGGAATTGTGTTGAAGTTGTTTTCGACGATCGGCGCCAGTCCGGGCAGCACTTCCGGGAAGGCATACTCGGCTACGGGCGCGTGATACTGGCCATAGACGATTCCGTTGGCTGCTGTTGGCGATGCCGGCGAAATTGGTGCGATGAAAGACGCCGCTTTTGTGCCATCTCGCGAGGCACCGATCACTGCGCGCACCTCTCGCGGAGGCGGCAGGAAAGTGCCGGATTGGTTCATCACGCAATCCCTATCCGGCTTTGCCGGCGTCGAGCCAAATGCCAGGCACGGAGGACGGAAGCGCCAGCGGCCCTTGGCTGCACCGGTGGGAGGACCAGGATCGACGCCGATCTGTCCAAAAACGCGGTCAGAAGTTGCGCCTGTGGTCGGGTTGAAGTCAATGCCATAGATGTTGATGAGCCGCTGCGAAGGAAAAGTATTGGTGGGCGAACCAGGAGCCGTTCCAGGATCCACGTCACTGGTAAACCCTTCGAAGCGCGTCCTGATTGCAACTTCGTTAGCTCCAATCACAGTAAGTCCGCCGGTACCCATGATCGAAACTCCGATCGAGACATAGGCTGGATCTGTACCACCAACTGTGTATATCGCGGTGTTACTGATCATGGTATGAGCCGCGATATACGTGCTTGCGAGCCCGGGCCATGGACCCACTGTGGGAGTTGCGGGGCTGGCATCCTGAACCAGAGTTCCCGCGTAGGTCACATAATCACCCACTACAAACGGCGCCTGCGTTCTGGGATCAAGAGGGCCTCCTAAAACCACCGCTGCGGGATTTCCCATGGTGTAGCTGGTGCATGGTGCACCAGGCGTAGCTGGCGCTGCGCACGCGACTGGACCGCCTACCAGAGGCCGCTGCGTCTGCGGGCAGAGCGGATCAACCGCTACATTGGGATCAAAACGCGGAACGCACATGGGGAAACCAGTGACCGCCGATATTGTCGGATTGTCCTGGTCGACGGTGAAGCGGACATCTGGGGTGAAGGCCACGCCGTACCGGCCAGTACCAGTGTTGCCTACCGCCGGATCATTGATTCGGATGCGGGTTCCGGCGCCACACGTTCCAATGGGCCCGCCGACAAAGATCTCAGGCGCGACCGGGTTCGCGTAGCTGATGCAGTTGATGAAACCCTGCCCGGAGTTGAGCGCATGCTGTGAAATCCAGATCAAACCCGCAATGTACACGTCAGCTCCGCCGGGGCCGCCCAGCACACGGTTGCCGACGACATGCGCCTCATACGTGGTCAGCGGCGCTGGAACATCTGCCTCCGCCATGCCTGTGGCTACGCCGGTATAAGGTGACGGCGCAAAGGCAAACAGCTCCTGCCACGTCAGAGCGCTGGCCGGCAGGATCACGATAGTATTCGACGGCACCGTGATCAGGTGTCCGTTCACGGTGATGAACCCACCCTGACGCGCGCCAACACCGCTGCCGCTTCCGGCGCCGCCGAGGGTCGCAGACTGGATAAATCCAGTGATGTCAAATTGTGATGAAGCTGGCACCGGCAGCTGCGCGCCGGCAAAGGTAGTAAGCAGAATCACCGCGATCAGGGCCAGTCTTCTGGTATCTGCCCAGCGCGTAAGGCCTGCTGTCGCCTGGGAACAAATGATGGTTTTCATTTCAGTTTCTCCGTCTTAACCGGCAGGGTCAATTTGCTGTGCCTTCTTCAATCTGTGCGTTGCAGCGGAACTACGCCGGAAACTGCCGCGCCAGCGAGAAAGCTGGAAATTCACGGTAGGAGTGTGCGCTGGAGTGTGCTCTTCAACAATCCCGGGATATGGGGAGATTGCGCTGCTTTGGTGCCGGATAAAGAGCTGAAGAATGTGGAGAGGGCGTACTTTTTGTGGGGCAATGCACGAAAGTCTGGGCGAAAGGTCCGAGGAAAAGACCTTCAAGGTGTAAGCCGCTCCTCCGGGGCTACTGGACTGAACTCTGTCGCAGTGACTTCGTAATCCGGTAACCGACGCCCGGCACGGACTGAATCAGCGGTCTGGCACCGGTGCCGTCAATCTTTGCTCTTAGCCGATTGACATAGACATCCACCACGCCGGCAAGTTCGGCGTATTTGTAGCCCCACGCGCCCTGCATCAGCGTCTCGCGGCTGATTGCGGTTTCTGCATTACGCATCATCAGCTCCAGCAGGGCGAACTCATTCTTGGACAAAGGTATGAGAGTTCCATCTCGTGATACCTGCCGCTTCAACCGGTCGAGTTCAAGCGTATCCACGCGCAGGGTGCTCAGCATTCTTGCCGGCCTGCGCATCAGGGCGTGGATGCGCGCAATGAGCTCTTCCATTGCTGCCGGCTTCAGCAGGAAATCATCTGCGCCGGCGCGCAGGCCACGGATTCGCCGGTTGACCTTTCTGCAATCACTTGTCATGAGCACCCGCACCGGCGATCCGGCGTTTCGCAGCGTCTTGAGAACGCACAGACCGTTGATTTTGGGAAGCTCCCAGCTCAGGACGACTGCCGCATAGTCGATGGTGATCGCAAGTTCCAGCGCTTGATCGCCATCTGCGGCGCTGTCGACGGTGAAATTTTGTTTTTCCAGCGCGATTACCATCTTTGCCGATACAGCAGCGTCGTGTTCCACCACCAGAATGCGCAACGATTTGTACCCCAGGGCAAGTAGCCGGTGTGATCGCGCCCGGTGCGATTCCCCTGCATCATCCTCCCGCGGCAAAGATGGTTGCCATCGGGTATGTCCGGGATTTTGCTTCACCTGGAGATGGGAGGTTGGCTCGGAGGAGATCACTCTTAAGCGCGCAAGCATGCCTGCCGTGCGAAAAGACCGGCCTCATTCGAAAACGCAGCGCTCCGGGACTATTGAATGATGCCGTGCCGAATGGCGTAGCGGACCAGTCCGGCAGTGTCGTGAATGCCGAGCTTCTCCATCATGTTCGAGCGATGGGATTCCGCGGTGTTCACGCTGATGCCAAGCATGGTGGCGATTTCTTTTGTAGTCTTGCCTTCCGCAACCAGTTGCAGCACCTGGCGCTCGCGATCACTGAGCGGGCGTTCGGGAAGATCGGCTTTCGAAAGATAGGCCTGTACAACAGTGCGTGAGATGCTCTGTGTCAGGTACATCTCGCCCTTTGCCACCGCGCGCAGCGCCTGCACCAGTTCGCTCGATGCGCGCGTTTTAAGAACGTAACCGGTAACACCCGCGCGGAGGGCTTCAAGAACCAGGTGGTCTTCCGTATGTTGCGTCAGCAATATGACTTTGGTGCGCGGGCTGCTCTTTGCTATCTCCCGTGCCGCGAAAATCCCGTTTAACACCGGCATGGAAAGGTCGAGCACTGCGATTTCCGGGTGAAGGGTTTCACAAAGCCGCACCGCTTCGCGGCCGTCAGCCGCCTCTCCCACCGCGGTGAAGTTCTCCTGTTCCAACAAGGCACGCAGTCCCTGGCGAACCATTTCGTGGTCGTCAGCAAGTATCACGCGAACAGGCATGGAACCTTCCTCTTTGGTGCACAGCGGACATTCAGGATCGTGGGCGGTGTCCTGAGTTTCCCGCCACTGAATTTCCCTGAGCAAAACCTTGATGTGAGAGGAGAATTACATCTCCCCATGAGTATTGGGGGTTGACGATTCGAGCTTTGATTGCATTCTAATCAAATTAAAGTGTTGCTGCCTGGCCTTCTGATTTTCTTTGCAATCAATCCTTCTCTTTGCCTTTTGAGAGTGCGCCATTCGGCGCAAGTCAAGAACTCAATAGTCCAGGCAACACCAGATTACAAGAACACAGGCGGTTTTCCCGTTGCACGCTGGCGCGAAATAGAGTGCCCTTCAACATTTGATTCGGCGAGGCAGCTCTTTTTCAAAGCGTGAAAATCTGGAAAATTAGAATCTCTAATTGTCTTTTAATCCAATTTTAATTTCTGATGGGTAGGAGATTAAGAAAGTGTTTCCGCGATGCATGCGGGCTCGGTCTAATGCCTCGCAGTAACCCAGGACCCAGTCAGGGCGACTTGATAGAACCTCCCAAGGGGTCGCCAAGTGTTTATTAAAAACCCCCTGAATAAATGCCGCAGGAGGCTGCATCAATGGGCCGAATCCGGAAAGCTGCGCGTACCGTTCTGTCGCGTACGGTGGTGATCGTTATTGCTGCAACCGTACTCGCAACTTTTGCGTCCTGGTACCTGATCAACCGCAACCAGCGCGAACACATCAGAAGAATGACCCGCTTCGCCAGCTCCACGGTTGCGGCCGACCTGAGCTCAGATATGCAGGCATGGATGCTCGGACAGCTCCGGATGGCCAAACTCTGGGAGTTTGGCGAGCCGAGCTACCCGGAGTGGACAGGATTCGCCACTCTTTATCTGGAACATCATCCTGGCTGCCTCGCGATTGAGTGGCGCGACCCCAAGTATGAGGAACGCTGGGTTTCGCGCGCGGCCGGTGACAAATCGCCGCTGGCCGGCAATGGTGAACGCGAGCGTCTTCTGGCATCGGCCAGGGATTCGCACCAGGCCACGATCTCACGACTCTTGATTGCAGCGGATGGACGTAAGCAGTGGCTGACTGTCGTACCGATTTATCAAAGGAACGCGTTTCGAGGATTCGTGCTGGGATACTTTGACCTGCAGCGTTCGCTTGATTCCATGCTGGATGACATCAAGGGGCTGCACTTCTCTCTCGCCATTAGCGAAGCAGGGACAGAAGGGTATCGATTGTCCGGAACCACCCCAGAAAATGAACACGAGTGGTCCCAGGTTCTGGACGTACCGCTCCAGGGCAGGACCTGGCAGATCAAGGTCTGGCCCAGCGCGGAAGCAATGGACGATATGGCTTCGCACCTGCCGCTGGTGACCGTGCTCTTCATTGTCGCAGCAGGAATGCTGGTGATCGTGATTGCACACACAGTGGACCGGCTGAGGGCTGAGGCGGCAGAGCGCTTACAGACGGAGCAGCGACTACGCGCATCGGAAGCTCAGCTTGCAGGGATGCTCGAGCTGTGCGCGGAAGCTGTGATAGCCTCTGATGAGCGCCAGCAAATCACACTCTTTAACGAAGCCGCCGAAATCATCTTTGGTTACACCGCTACGGAAGTGATGGGGCAGCCGCTCCATATCCTCATGCCGGAACGGTTCCGCGCGTTGCATCACCAGCACATGGAGCGGTTTGCCGCGTCAGGACAAAAAAGCCGGCGAATGGCTTCTCGCCAGAATGTGGTCGGGCTGCGCAGCGACGGCTCTGAGTTCCATATGTCCGCCTCCATTTCGCAGCAGGAAATTTCCGGGCAGAAGGTTTTCACCGTCATCTGCAGTGACATCACCGAACAGGTGCAGGCCGAGCAGGAACTTCGCCAATCCCATGAGGACCTGGAGATTCGTATCCGGGAGAGGACAGCCGACCTGCAGGACGCGAACTGCTCCTTGCAGGCAGAAGTGTTTGAGCGCAAGAGGGCGGAAGAGGAAATCCATGAGCTGTCTCGCAAAATGCTCCGGGTCCAGGAAGAAGAGAGACGCAACATGGCGCGTGAACTCCATGACGGCGCCACACAGAATCTGGTGACGCTCTGTCTGAATCTTGCGCGAGCCGCCAAGGCATGTTCCGAGGAAGGCACAAAGTCGGCGATGGCAGAGTGCATCCATCTGGCGGAGCAGTGCACCGCAGAGCTGCGAACGCTCTCCTACCTTTTACATCCTCCGTTACTTGATGAGCTCGGCCTGCGAATGACGCTGGATGCATACGTTCAAGGATTCAGCCAGCGGAGCGGAATCGAGACAACGCTGGACGTGCGGGGCGATCTCGACGCCGTGGAAGCAGAGGTGGAACTGGCCGTTTTTCGCATTGTGCAGGAGGCGCTCTCCAATATCCATCGCCATTCAGGCAGCCCAACGGCACAAATCGTGCTTTCGCGTGATGAATAAAGTTTGTGTTTGGAGATCAGCGACCGCGGTCGCGGCATCCCAACCGGCGCCCACGCCACCGGAGTGGGGCTGGGTTCGATGAAAGAACGCGCCCAGCTGCTCGGCGGCACCCTGAATTTTAGGACCGGAAACACCGGAACCACTGTTATTGCCGTGTTGCCGGCCAGGTGGAATAACGAGGCGGCAGTCTCGTCAGGTTGCGTGGCATAGACGCTATCCCGGCTCGTAATCGTAAAATTCATGAGTTTCCGTGATGCGCAGATCTGCCGGGAACGTTTAAGTTCTTCTCAGGAAACCGCGAACGGATAGCGTTCGGGGCTGACTGCGGCTGACTAGCGGCGTTGGGGGACGGCAGCCGACTGTACCATCGCACGAGAAAAGAAAGGGGAACCAGGCGTGCTGCAAACTGCTGCAAGATACGTAAGAGTCCTGGCAGTGGATGATTCACCGGCATTCCTGCGTACTCTCCTCTTGTTTCTTCAGGCCGATCCCTCCGTAGGTGTCGTGACCACCGCAACCAGCGGCGAGGAAGCGCTTGCCGTGGCTGAGGTTTCACATCCTGACGTGGTATTGATGGACCTGCAGATGCCTGATAAGAACGGACTGGAGGCCGCGGCGGAGCTGCGAGCCAGGTATCCTGATGTCCGTGTTGTCATCCTCACCGCACACCAGATGCGTGGCCTGCGCGATTTGTGCAGAAGAAACGGCGCCCTTGAGATGATTCCCAAGAGCGAGCTTGCACAGACACTGCCGCGCGTTCTAGGGCAGATCAGGGATTCACTGGAACATTCGGCCCAGGATTGAGAAGCTTTCGGAGCCGGAACCAGCACTCCATCTCGCTACGGTCTTTTTATGGATTGGGCCGATTCCCACAATGATGATGGAAGCATCGTACCCTGAGCCACGGCACACTTTACGGCACACCGCATTGGCGAGCCCAAACAACAACATGTAAGTGATTGAAAAGATGGTGAGCGCGGAAGGAATCGAACCTTCAACCTACTGATTAAGAGTTCTGCCCAAACGGGAAATCAACAACTTACAGGGATTGCGACGAGATGCGATGAATTGCCGCAAGTGATGATCTGGCGCGGGCTTCAGAGCGACCGGATAGCAAGACATCGCAACGCGTCGGGTTTGCTGGTGGGCACAAAACTGGGCACAATCCTGGCCTGATCGAAGCAGCCGAAAGGTGCCGGCCCCATCGGAAGCGTTACCTTGCCGCGGACAACTTTTTCAGAAAGTCGCTCTCGTATATACCAGCACTCGAATACTCTTGACTTCTGCTCCAAACCATTCCATTGCGATTTTGTTTGGCACTTGGCATCAGGTAGGATTTCATTCAATCGGAGAGCTGGCA
>JBAIYI010000297.1:0-4425 GCA_037915955.1 Terriglobales bacterium | reverse complement strand
GAGATACGATTACAGCGAGGCTTGTGTATTGCCTGCGGCAAAACTCCATGTCAGTGCAGCTCCCGCAAATTTAACAACCGCCAGGGCAGTTGAGTTCGCTCCCTTGTTCCTCGCCAGAATAGCTGCTAACCTTTTTCCTTCCCCGACTGTCTCTTCTCGGCGGTGCCTATGAAAAAATCCCTGCTCACATCCCTTTTGTGCGTTTGTGTTCTTGTGCTCGCTGCCGGTACGGCCAGCGCTTCCGGACCGCTTCTTCTGCAGAAGCCCACACTCTCAAAATCCCAGATCGCCTTTGCCTACGCCGGCGATCTCTGGACCGTTTCTCGCGATGGCGGCCAGGCCCGGCTGCTCACCAGCGGTGGTGGAACCAAGAGCGATCCGGTCTTCTCCCCGGATGGTTCCATGATCGCCTTTACCGGCGATTATGATGGCAACGTCGACGTATACGTGATGCCCGCCAACGGTGGCATGCCGAAACGGCTTACGCATCATCCGGGCGTGGACGAAGTGCTTGGCTGGACTCCGGACGGCAAACAAATTCTCTTCCGTTCCGGCCGCAACAGTTACTCACGCTTCAATCGCCTGTTCACCGTGTCGCCCGAAGGCGGCTTGCCGCATGAGCTCCCGCTCCCGATGGGCGAAGCCGGTTCCTACTCTGCTGATGGCAAATCAATCGCCTACGTCCCCACGGACAACAATCGCCGACTTTCGGCGATTGGCTGGAAGCGCTACCGCGGCGGCAAGGCTTCGCACATCTGGGTCGCCAACCTGACCGACTACGAGATTGAGAAAGTTCCGCGCGATGGTTCCAATGACGGGAACCCGATGTGGGTGGGCAGCAAAATCTATTTCCTCTCTGATCGCAATGGGCCGGTCAGTATGTATGCGTATGACGTGAAGGGTAAGAAGGTCGAGACAGTTCTCGCTGCGGATAACGACATCAAGTCGGCCTCAGCGGGTCCGGGCGGAATTGTGTTTGAGCAGTTCGGCTCGCTTAGCCTGCTGGATCTGGCAACGGGCAAGCCCAAGCACCTGGAAATCAGCGTTCCTGCTGATCTGCCCAAGGTGATGCCGCACTTCAAAAAGGTAGAAGACGAAATCGCCGCGGCCGACATCTCGCCCAGCGGCGCCCGCGCCGTGTTCGAAGCGCATGGTGAAATCCTGACTGCGCCGGCAGAAAAAGGCGACGTCCGCAATCTGACCAACACGCCGGGCGTGATGGAGCGTGATCCTGCCTGGTCGCCCGACGGCAAATCGATCGCCTACTTCTCTGACGAAACCGGCGAATACGCGCTCCATATCAAGAGCCCTGACGGCCTCGGGGAGGCAAAGAAGATTGCGCTTGGCACGCCGGCTTCCTTCTACTACAACCCGGTCTGGTCGCCGGACAGCAAGAAGATCGCGTACACCGACAAGCGTCTGAACATGTGGTACGTGGATCTGGCAAAAGGCACTCCGGTAAAAGTGGACACCACCACTTACGATCTGCCGCAGCGTTCCATGGTGCCGGTGTGGTCGCCGGACAGCCGCTGGATCGCCTACAACAAGCAGCTTCCCAGCCACATGCACGCGATCTTTGCCTACTCGCTGGAGCAAAGCAAAGCGCTGCAACTCACTGATGGCCTGAGCGACGCACGCTTCCCGGCCTTCGACCAGAAGGGTCAATACCTCTACTTCACGGCCAGCACTGATGTCGGCCCGACTACAGGATGGCTGGATCTTTCCAGCATCAACCGTCCGGTAACACGCAGCGCTTACCTGATCGTGTTGCAGAAGGACAAGCCATCGCCACTGGCGCCAGAGAGCGACGAAGAAAAGACTGCTGGTGATGACAGCAAGCCGGATGCGGATAAGTCGGCAAAGTCGGAAGAGAAGTCTGACCAGGAGCCGATGAATCCGGAAGAGAAGGCCAAGGCCGCTGATGCGAAACCCGCGAAGGCTGCCAGGGCTGAGAGTGTGGTGGTCAAGATCGATCCCGAGGGCATCAGCCAGCGCATTGTCGCCATGCCGATTCCTCCGCGCAGTTACATACAGTTGGTGGCGGGCAAAGCCGGAACCATCTTCCTGGTGGAAGGCCCTGCCCGTTTCGGGCCGGACGCGCAGACGATCCTCTGGCGTTTTGACCTGACCTCACGCAAGCCGGAAAAGCTGATGGAAGGCGTGAACAGCTTCACCGTCTCCTTCGACGGCAAGAAGATGCTTTACGCCAAAGGCCGAGGTAAGAACCAGCACTGGTTTATCGCTTCTGCGGCAGCACCTGCCGCGGGCAACGGTCCTGCCGCCGCCGGCAAGCCGGATACGCCTTTGAAGCTCGAGCGCATGGAAGTAATGATTGACCCGCGCGCCGAGTGGAAACAGGAATACAACGAGGTCTGGCGCATTGAACGCGACTTCTTCTACGACCCCAACCTGCACGGGCTCAACCTGCAAGCCACGAGCAAGCACTACGAAGCGTACCTCGAGAACATTGGCAGCCGCTACGATTTCAGCTATCTGCTGGCGGAAATGCTGGGTGAGCTCACGGTCGGTCATATGTACATCCGCACGCCGCTCGACCCGCCGAGCGACGAAGGAAAAGTTGGGCTGCTAGGCGCGGACTATTCGATTGAAAACGGGCGCTACCGCTTCTCGCATATCTATCAGGGCGAGAACTGGAATCCGCAGCTGCGCGCACCGCTCACTCAGCCGGGCGTGAACGTACAACAAGGCGAGTACCTGCTTGCCGTAAACGGCCGCGAACTCAAGGGCAGCGACGAGATCTTTGCCCTGTTCGCCGGGACGGCAGATAAGTCCACTGTGCTGCGCGTCGGCGCTTCGCCGGATGGCAAGGGGGCGCACAACGTGAGCGTGGTTCCCATTGAAAGCGAGACCGCGCTGCGCAATCGCGCATGGATCTACGGGAACCTGGAAAAGGTCGAGAAGATGACGAACGGCCGTGTGGCCTACGTCTATCTGCCGGATACGGGTTTCGGCGGCTACACCTCATTCAACCGCTACTTCTTCGCGCAAGTGGGGCGCGATGGCGCCGTGATTGACGAGCGTTTCAATGGCGGCGGCTCCGCAGCAGATTACGTGATCGACTACCTGCGCCGTCCGCTTGCGAACTACTGGATGACCCGTGAGGGCCAGGACTTTACCACACCTGTGGGCGCCATCTTCGGGCCCAAGGCGATGATCATCAACCAATTTGCCGGCTCGGGCGGCGACGCACTGCCCTGGTATTTCCGCGACGCCAAACTCGGCCCACTCGTGGGAACACGCACATGGGGCGGACTGGTGGGAATCTACGATTACCCGCAGCTCATGGATGGCGGTAGCGTCACCGCGCCGCGCGTGGCTTTCTACAATCGGGACGGCCAGTGGGACGTGGAGAACCACGGTGTGGGTCCCGACATTGAAGTCGAGATTACTCCAAAGGACTGGATGACCGGCCGCGATCCGCAGCTGGAAAAAGCTGTGGCGGTGGTGATGGATGGCTTGAAGAAGAATCCGTTGCCGGTGGCCAGGCGTCCGGCATTCCCCAACTATCACGGCAAGCCCAGCCAGGGCATGCCCGCAGCGGGAGGAAGCGGTTCGGCCGGAAAGGCAAACGTTAAAAGCCGATAAAAAGCTTGCGGGGCGCTGATTAGGCTCAGCGCCCTTTTTCATTTCGCAGCGGAAATCACACATTGCATGGCGACATGCCTGAGGGAAAAGGGCCGTCCCCGGCGTTGCTCTTCAATCATGGCAGCGCGCTGGGCCAGGGACCAGCCGCTTGGCCTCCTCAGTCAGCGTCACATCGTGTCCTGTATGGACCGTGATGAACTCCGAACCGGCATGTATTTCAATGTTCGGCAATTTGCCGCGGTAGATTATCAGCCTCGCGGCACAGGCGAGGCGCCTGTGCTACACAGTTGGCAAAGGCGATGTTCAAAATGCAAGAGAGAAGCCGGCTGGGTCTACCAATCAACAGCCCCGAACCGGTATGAGCCTGGTTGACAGGTTCAGGAGACGCTTTTAGTAGTGCATGGAAATCCAGATCTTGCCGGCTTCCACAAGGCAGATGAAAACGCCAATCCCGAAGTAGAGGTTCTGGGCGGTAGCGTCACTGGGAGGCGCAGGAAGGTTCCAGCCGCGGCTGCGGATCATGTGGTCCAGAGCGCGTTCATACTGCATGATCTTTCCCGCGAGCGGGCGGTGGAATACCGCGATCAGCACGCCCAGCAACAATCTTGTGACTTCCACAACCATCCTCCCTAGAATCTATGGTGCGTCCCGGAGGGCCACAATCGGGAGAAAAACCTAGTCAATGGCCGTAATCCCGCTCTGAGCCGTGGTTTTCGCGTGCTAGAATCACAAGAGTCCCCGCATGAACTCCGACCTGAAGAGCCTGATCGAACTCGAAAAAGTGGACCGGGAGATCGCCCGGCTGAGCGAGGAAATCGC
>JBAIYI010000728.1:0-5020 GCA_037915955.1 Terriglobales bacterium | reverse complement strand
CGGCTTCCGCCACCAAATGACAAGTGTGCGGACAGATAGCTTGGCGTAGCCGTTCGTCGCTGGCAGCAGAGTGAGCTACCGCCAGTGCATGCCGTCCGTGCCACTCGGCAATCACATGAGCGCAGTTTTCGGGAATGCGGGCTTTCTGCGCCACCGTGTGAGCCCACTGGCAAACCACAGATTCCACATCTTCGCCGGGAACGGGAACGCCAATCGTTAAGGCCGGCTCGCTTACGTTCATTCCTATCTTTCGCGCCAGGTCACGCGCCAGGCTTGCAGCGGTCGTGAGCTTCCCGCCGATTACAGAAATCAATCCGGCCGCACCTTCTTCCGTGTGATCGTGCAGCACGTGGCGACGCGAGACTGCCGAATATTTTTTCCCGGGTGCGTAAGGCAGCGGCCTCACCCCGGCAAAAGAGTAGCGGATATCAGTCTTGCTCAGGCCGGAGGTTGGAAACAGGCGCTGAAAGTTTCCGAATAGATAGTCAATTTCGTCCCCCGCCGGAGCCACTTTATCCGGATCAGCGGAATCGGCGACTTCCGTTGAACCGACCATGACCTGATTGTTCCAGGGCAAAACGAAAATCTGACGCCCGTCTGAAGCCTCGGTGTAGAGTGGCTTGGCCGACATGCCGGCAAACGCGGGCAGCACCAGGTGTGAGCCGCGGATACCGCCCAGTAATCGGGGAGCATTGATCCCCGACGCCGCAAGCACCCTGTCTACCCATGGCCCACTGGCATTCACGATCGTAGTGGCATCCACGGAGTATTCCTGCCCGGAGATGCGATCCCGCAATCGGACACCGGTGACCTGGCCATTTGTAAGCGTGATTTCAAGCAGCTCGGTATGGTTTCGAACAACTGCCCCGGCATCGATGCTCTCCGCTAGCCATTCGGCCACCAAGCGCTCAGGAAATTCGCACTGAGCATCTTCATAGGTGTAAATGGAAACCTGTTTATCGGAATCCAGCGCGCGCTCAAACGCGTCGGGAGCGCTGCCGGGCAGTTGTCTTCCGCCTGCCCAGCGATGGTAAAGCCACAATCCAAAATGAACCGCGAGCGAGCTGCGCAGGAGATTGCGCGATGAGCGCGGCAGAACCAGCAGGAACTGCATTGGGTGCACCAGATGCGGAGACTCTCTCAGCAGCCGCTCACGCTCATGGAGAGATTCGCGCACAAGCCCAAACTCATATTGCTCCAGGTAGCGCAGCCCGCCGTGAATGATCCTGGTTGAGCGACTCGTGGTACCTGAGCCGAAATCGTTTTGCTCAACCAGCAGCACCGTGCGTCCGCGCTGCGCACACTCGCGAGCGATGGCAACCCCGTTGATGCCGCCACCGATGACGACCAGGTCAAAACCCTGTTCCGGCGAGTGCGATCTTCTACTCACGTTCACATCTATTTAGATGCATTCGGGAGAAGGTTTCAACGTTACTTCAGAACTTAGCCGGGAAGTTACTGGGTTGTATGCACTAAAACCAGGATCAACATACTCATGCGCGCTTGGCAGCACTCTTGGATTTGCCAGGGGTGGATTGTTCGGGCTCGGCTTTGGGCGGGTTCATGAGCTGCGCCACCGAATCGCTCATGCGGACACAGTCACTGCCACTGCGCTTGGCCACGTACAGAGCGTCGTCAGCCTCGCGCATTAACGCATCAGAAGAAGAGTTCCCCTTCATGCAGAAGGACACTCCAAAGCTGCCGGTAATCCTGCCCAGCTTGCGCCCACCCAGTTCGAGTTCGAGTTTAGAAATTGCGCTCCGCATCTGCTCGGCGCGTTCGCAGACGCTTTCCGGCGTGCTGTCCGGAATCACGGTAAGGAATTCCTCCCCGCCATAGCGGCACACAATGTCTTCCGAACGAACGCAACGCCGCAACAGTGATGCAACTTCCTTCAGGACGTAATCGCCCGCTTCGTGACCAAAGGTATCGTTGAATTGCTTGAAGCCGTCGAGATCGGCCATGATCAGGCCAATACCGGTTCCCTTGCCGTCGCTGACGCGCCGCAACTCCTGTTCAAGGCTGCTATCCATGAAGCGCCGGTTGTAGAGTCCCGTGAGCGGATCGCGGATCGACTGATCCTGCAACTTCTCTTTCAGCTTCAGGTTTGCCAGTCGAAGGGCTGCATACTCGCCGATCTGCTGGATCAGGATGATTCGACTCTCGGTGAACGGGTCCGGTGATTCTGCACTCAGGTGCAATACGCCCAGGGTTTCGCCCAGCGCGGAGAGCGGCAAACAAATGTAGGCTGGCGGCGCTTCCCCGCTGAAATGGCGGCATTCCAGCCCTTTGGGGGCGTCAAGATGGGTATGAAGACGGCCACCGCGCACGGCGCAACAGTCCTCACGCGAAAATACCTGATGCAATACCACCCCGTCGCGGCGGGGCCATGAGGCCATGCCTTCCAGCGATTCTTGGGCATTGGAAAGTGAGAAGGCTGTGCCGGCGCTTTCCGGAACCAGGCGTTCAAGGTATCCCGCGGCTACTTTAAAGGCCTCGGCCGGGCTCACGCAGATCTGAAAATCAGCTTGCAGCTCATTCAACAACCGGCTGTTCTCGGTCTCGCTCTTCAGTTGGAGCAGAGAGCCTTCCAGCTTGGTCTGGGCGCTCAGGGCGGTCTGCTCAGCAACGCGCAGCCGCTTTGAATCGTGCATCACCAGCAGGAAAAGCACGCCCATAAAAACAATAAAGATGCCGATTCTGATCAGCACGCTCTGAGTAATCTCGGTGGAGCGGACCTGAGCAGCCTGACTCCGCTCACGCAGAACGCGTTCTTCATTGTCCTTGAACTGCTGAATGGCTTCGCGCACCAGTTCGTGCTTCTCGTCGTTCTGTTTGGAGTGATAAATGAGTTTGGTGTAATTGATGCGCAGGTCGGCCTGCAGCTGCTGAAACTCGCTCCGAACCAGCCTTTGAATCTCTCTTACCGCGGCCTGATGCTCAGGATCAAGATTTGCCAGATGGTCGAGTCCCGTCCACGTGCGGACCTGAGCATCTTCAAAATTAACCACGTCCTGCGGTTCCGGTGTCAGGATGTAGTGCAGCCAGGCTTCGCGCGCATCCTGGATGCTGTCCTCCACTCCGTCCATTTCATGCAGGACCTGATGGGTGCGCTGCACATAGGCTTGTGAGTTGAGAAGCTCGCTGGTGGTGGAGTACCCATTCCATGCCATCAGGATCAGAAAGCCGAGCATCATCAGGAAGGCTATGGGGAGGAGTTTGCGCGTTTCAAGCGCACTCGTCAGGAGATCGAGCGGGCGACCTGCCAATTGAGTCAGCCTTACCATCCCAGCTTTGCCTGGCACGATGCGGAGCATTTAATCCTTCTCTTTGGGGAGGGGGCCGAAAAAGTGTCGCAATGATAGCATTACTCTTATGTCCACCGGCGAAAAATTTGAACGCGCAGTGGCTATTATGGCGCGGCTGCGGGCTCCCGGTGGCTGCCCATGGGACCGCGAGCAGAGCTTCGATACCATCAAAAAGTACACATTAGAAGAGACTTACGAAGTATTAGAAGCCATTGAGAATCGTGATTGGCCAGAGCTGGCTGAAGAATTGGGGGACTTGCTTCTTCAGGTACTCTTCTATGCCGAAATGGCGAAGGAAGAGCGTCTGTTTGTAATCGATGACGTGCTGGACGCTCTGAGCAACAAGCTTATCGGACGCCATCCCCACGTTTTTGGCGACGTTAAGGCCGAAGACGCAGCACAAGTGCTGAAGAACTGGGAGGCACTGAAGAAAGAAGAGAAGCAGCGCAAGGCGGCTGCAAACGGGCAAAAGCCGATCCAAGAGCAAGAGGCAGGGTTGCTTGATGCCGTTTCACGCAAGATGCCCTCGCTGATGGAAGCCCAGAAGATCAGCTCAAAAGCTGCGCACATCGGGTTTGACTGGCCGGACGTGGAAGGAATCTTCGAAAAACTGGCAGAAGAGACCAATGAGCTGCGTGAACATGTGCAGCAGCTCCCGGCGGAAGCGCTTGCTCCCCATGGCGAATCGAAAATCCCACCGGAAATTCATACGCGACTGGAAGATGAACTCGGCGACCTTTTCTTTGTGCTGGTGAATCTGGCACGCCGGCTTTCCGTGGATCCGGAATCCGCTTTGCGGCGCACCAACCGCAAATTCAGGCAACGGTTTGGCTGGCTGGAGCGGGAATTGCGTAGCCAGGGGAAAAGCCCGGAGCACTCCACGCTGGATGAAATGGAATCACTTTGGCAACAGGCCAAAACTTTTGAGGAGGGCGGCCGTTGAGCGCCACCACACCCGTTACTGAGCGCATCACCATCCGCAAGTGCGACACGATTGCTGAAATGCAGGCCTGCGTGGCCCTGCAAAAAGAAGTCTGGAACTTTGACGACGTTGACCTGATTCCGTTGCGCATGTTCGTGGTCAGCCAGAAAATCGGCGGGCAGATCATTGGGGCATTTGACGGCGAAACGCTGGTCGGCTTTGCCTTCTCCATCCCTGGCTCGCGCAGCGGACATTCCTATCTGCACTCGCACATGCTGGCCGTACGCGATTCGTACCGCAATTACGGCCTGGGCCGAAGCCTCAAGCTGGCGCAGCGTGAAGATGCCGTCCAGAAAGGCGTGGAACTGCTGGAGTGGACCTTTGATCCGCTGGAGATCAAGAACGCTCACCTGAACCTGGTAAAGCTGGGCGCCATTGTCCGGCGTTACAGCGTAAACCACTACGGGTTTTCCTCCTCGCCGCTCCAGGGCGGACTCCCTACCGATCGGCTTGTGGCCGAGTGGTGGCTGACTTCGAGACGCGTGACGGATCTGCTCGAAAAGAACCAGCCACCGAAGTTCACAATCGAACAGAAGATCCACGTTCCGGCTGAAATTTACGCGTGGAAGGCCTCTGACGCTGACCGTCCCAGGGCAGCGGAGGTGCAAAAACGGAATCGCGAACAGTTTCTCAATGCTTTCCGTGCGGGGCTGGTTGTGCTCGGCTACGAACGTGACGCAATCGGCAATGGCACATTTCTGCTCGGCCATTGGGATGAAAACTGGTCGTA
>JBAIYI010000614.1:0-2299 GCA_037915955.1 Terriglobales bacterium | reverse complement strand
GGATGAGTGCAACATAAAATCCTAGCATCCAGAGGCCCCCTACGGCAAAGAAACAGTTGCGTTTGGGAGTTACGACCAAAGTGGTGTTGCGGAGGAACTGGAGTCCGGCCAAGACTTGCCGCCGCAGTTTTCGCAGTGTAGATTCGCCCCAAATGGAATTCCTGTATGCCATGGCGCTGTCGTTTTTTCCGAGGGAGTGGCGCCGGTCCCGCTACTCCGGGTCTGCCAGTCTTCTCGAACGTGCTGCCCTCGCAGGCGCTCTTGCGCAGTTCGTATGCTTTGGCCTGATCTTCCGGTGGCGGTTGCACTATCACATGCAGGCTTTGGAGCCCTTTTTTGGCGAGGAAGTTTACGGCACAGGATTTGTCGGCGTTTTGCTGGCATTGGCAACTGAGCTTGTGGACCCGATCGGATTGCCGAGTCTGTACCTCACGCTGGAAGGTGTCGTCCGCGGGATTGCGGCGCTGGTCGTTGAAGAAGTATTCCCAACCCTTCCCATCTCCCTGGCTTTTTTCCTCAGCAAACGATGGAAGCTGGGCAAGAGGGTTCGCAACGAGCGGCGGATCGATGAGGAGTTCGGCGATCACGTCGCATGGATGGGCGACAAACTGGTGATCAGTTCCGCTCGGCCCAAGGAGGACTGGGACGCCTCCGCCATCAGCATTCGCGGCGAGTTCTACCTGGCGACAGGCCCGCACCAGGGCTCCACCGACCGGCCATACTCCTACATCCTGCTCCCGTGGCCGGCAGGCCAAGTATTGCGCAAGGTCAGGCAGTACGACACGCCGATCGTCCCCGCTCGGAAGAAGAGCTGACCGTTCGGCGCCGCTCCCGGTCTTGGGGATCACCCAATGGGCGACAGTGTTGCAGTACTAATCGTCTCCTAGGCCACTTCCACCTGCTGTTTTCGTGGCTCGATCCGCGCCAGGATTCCTTCCAGAATATCCAGCCGATGATTCAGCGACTGCTTATACAGGCGGTGATCGGTGTGAGCGATTTCGAACCGCAGCTCCCGGGCGCGTTCCTGGAGCAAATGCGCGAGGATTTCAACTTCGTCGTGAGTGAATTCGACTTGCATGTGTCCTCCTCAAGCCGACATGCGGATGGGCTTCCGTGCGGAAAGAAGTCCAACGTGAGTAGCTTTTCAGACAGGGATAGCGGACATTGCGTGAAGAACGTGGAATGCGGGAGGCAACTACCATAACGAGCCCTCCTGCCACAGGTGGCTCGATTGGGGAAAGCATAACACTTTCCTCCGGCAGCGGAGCGCAAGATTGTTGCCGGTTTCCGAACAGTTTGTCCTTGCAGCTTAGTAGAGTCCTCACCATCCTGTGGGGTCATGCGGAACTCGAATGCGCAGAATGACGCGCAATCGAGTGAGGAATCTGCATTCGGTTTTGCATCGTAAGGAGAAGCGAACTGCATTCCTGAAAGCTGCTTTCAGCGCGGGTTTCAGGCTTTCGATACTCAGGTAGCGGACTAAGGCAAGAATTCGCGCAGTGTTCACCGAGTCTGCACCAACTCCGTTATTGAAGAAGGTATCTAGGTCATTCAGGAACCCTGCTGGAAGGAACGAGGGGCCTAGAGGTGATGTATGAGATCTCTTGGAAAGATCGTTGTGGCAGCCGCTTGTCTGGCCGCCGGCACAATCCTTGCTCAAAACGTGAATACGCGTGTGTATCCGGATTTCGGTTTAGATACTTTTGAGGGAGCAGGGCCGGTCAACCGTGGCGATTTCAATGAGGATGGCAAACCCGACGTCATCGTTCAGACAGCCAATGGGGTAACCGTCATGCTGGGTGACGGCAAGGGGAACCTGGGAAGCCGTATTGATTCCAACGCGTCCGTTACACGGGGCGGGGACATGGCGATTGCCCGGTTCACCAACAGCGGTCATCTCGACGCTGCGCTGAGCCATCTCTTCAGCAACCAAATCGACATCATGCTGGGGAACGGCGATGGGACGTTTCGCGTGGGGCAGGTTCTCACGGACCCGGATGCAAACGCCGAGTACTTCTCTTTGACGACGGCAGATTTCGATGGCGACGGGAATACGGATATCGCAGTTACGGTCGCCGAGAATGGCGCCAACCTGATCCGTATCTTCCCTGGGAACGGAAATGGAACCTTTCAGGCGCCCAAGACGATTACGCCGGCGACACTGCCTCAGGTCTTTCTCCAGAAGTTGCGCGTGGGTGACTTTGATGGAGACGGCCGCGCCGATCTGGCGACTAGCGACGGCTTTGAACTCGCTGTGTTCTACAACAACGGCGGTTTCAACTTCCGAGAGGTTCAGGCG
>JBAIYI010000899.1:0-2492 GCA_037915955.1 Terriglobales bacterium | reverse complement strand
CGATCGGATTTGCGGGTTCCGCGAATTGTTACATTAAACGGCTGCCTGCGTCAGTGGGCTAAATTCGTAACGGGCCTACGGCCCTGTTTATGAAAAGGGGATAGAACAATCAGTCCCGATGAACATGGCCGATCGGATTCTTGAGGAACGGTGAATCTGCGGGATGGGTAGACGGGCACCGGAGTCAGTGATGGATTACATCCCGCACAAAAAAATGAAAAGCGAGTGGTCGTGAGCTCACGCCATGCAGCAGCGGAGCAGGTCCCTCGTCGCGCTCGCTTCGCCAGCTCAGCGATGCGCTCTGTCGGGATGGGTCCTTCAGAGGGAGGATACATCGACAGGACTGAGAAGCACCGACTGGGATGCCTTGCTTAGGACACAGGTAAGTTTCTTCGGCTCGCTCCTGAAGTTCGCCTCTCTATTTGGTTACGGCGCTTGGCACCACAACAAATCACGTAATCCACAGGCCATGTCAGCCCTGAACAGCATTTAGAATTGATGTGCGCGCAATGGCAGAAAACGTACAATCCGCCAAACCCCAGACGAGCGAGTTCCCTTTCTCCGTGACCGTGGGCCAGGTGTATGACGGCCCGCTGGACCTGCTGCTGGATCTGATCCGCAAGCAGGACATTGATATTTACGACATCCCGATTGCGCGCATTACCGCGCAATATCTTGCATACGTGGAGACGCTGAAGCAGCTGGATGTGGACGTGGCCGCCGACTTCATCTACATGGCCGCGCTGCTGATCCACATCAAGAGTAAGATGCTGCTGCCACGCGATCCCGATGCGCCTCCGGGACAGGAAGAAGACCCGCGCGAAGAACTGGTGGCGCGGCTGCTGGAACACGAGAAGTTCAAGACCGCTGCGCAGATGTTGCTGCAGAAGCAGCAGATTGAAGACGCGGTGGTCAGCAATCCGTCCCTCAAAGAATTCAAGGACGATGAAGGCACCGAGCCGGAGCTTGCCGCCGACGTGGTGGACCTGGTGAAGACGTTCCAGGAAATCCTGGAGCGCGCGCGTTCGCGTCCGATGCTGCAGGTGGATGAGGAGACCGTAACAGTCGGGCAGATGATCGAATACTTCCGCCGCCGGCTGCTGATGGAAGATCGCCCCATCAAGTTGAAACGTTTGCTGCAGCATGTGACCACACGACATGCGCTGATCGCTTCATTTCTTGCGCTGCTTGAACTGGTGCGGCTGCAGGCGGTGCTCTTGCGGCAGGACCGTGTATTCGGCGACATTTTGCTCAAGAAGCATCCCATGTTTGACACCATCATGGCGGAAGGCGCGAGCGTGCGGGATGACTGGAAATGAGCTGTCGGTAATTGGTATTTGGTAGTTGGTATTTGGCCGATCTGCCGTGGAATCGCGATCCGCATGCAGGCCGAAGACGATCTAAAGGGGGAAAAAGAAAAAAGGCAGTTGCTAATTGCCAATTGCTTCCTGCTATGTCCATCCGTGCCAAACTCGAAGCCCTGATTTACGCCGCTGAAGAGCCCATCACCCTCGATCAGATGGCGTCGCTGCTGAAAGACGACCTGCTGGCGCTGAAAGAACAGCCGCAGCCTGAGTTGCATCCGCATCCTGAGCAGGCCGAAGAGCATCTGGGCGCGGTGGAGACAGACCAGCCGGAAGAAACTGCCGCGGGCGACGATGCGGCAGCGGCTGAGCGCGCAGAACAAACGCAAGAGGCTGCTGCACCCAAAAAAGGTAGAGGCAAGGAGAAAGAAAAATCCGAGAAGGTGATCCTGCGCGAGCTGCTGCGGCCAATCCTGGAAGAAGTGACGGCCGAGTTCAACCGTGAAGACCACGGCATTGAAATTCGCCAGGTGGCCGGCGGATACAGGATGTCCACCAAGCCGGAACACCACGACGTGGTGCGCGCCTTCGCCAAGAGCCTGAAACCGCCCATCCGGCTTTCATTGCAGGCCCTGGAGACACTTGCCGTCATCGCCTACAAGCAGCCGGTCACGGTACCGGAAATCAGTGACATTCGTGGCGTGGATTCCAGCGGCGTAATCGGTACTCTGCTGGAGCGCAAGCTCATCACCACAGCCGGACGTAAAGCCGTCGTCGGCCGGCCCATGCTTTACAAGACAACCAAAGACTTCCTGATGCGCTTCGGTCTAAGTGACATTGGCGAGCTGCCCAGCCTGGAAGAATTCGAAAAGCTTGCTGCAGGTGAGTTGCAGGATGAACTCTTCACCGGACGGGATGCGGCGATTGCCGATGCCACTGGAGTTCCGGACATGAACAACGAAGAGCAGGTGGCAGAACAGGGTGGAGAGAACGCCGACGGCGGCGTGGAACAGCTTGCTGAAGACAAAGCCGAGCAGCCTGAGACGGTAACTGAGCCTACGGTCTCTTCTGATCCGCGGCACAATGCGGCAGACGATCAGGCCACCGATCAGGTGGCGTCGGAAAGTACAGGAGGCTAGCTTGGCCGTTGAACGCCTGCAAAAGATCATCGCCGCGGCGGGGATCGCC
>JBAIYI010000831.1:0-7533 GCA_037915955.1 Terriglobales bacterium | reverse complement strand
AGTTGCCGCTGTGCACCGACTTCTAGAAAGCTATCGATCTGGCGCGAGAGCCGGGCTTGCCCGGCTCTTTTTATTTGGATTGCGGGCGGTGCTTTCATCGTTGCCGCGGGCCCGCAAAGCGCATAGGCTTGATGCGGATTGATTTTGCCATCCGGGAGGAGCCATGCCGGAGACGATTGCCCACCGAATCTGTCCTTTTTGCGAAGCGTGTTGCGGGCTTGAGCTGACCATCAGCGACGAAGGCGGCATGAAGCGCGTGACCAAGGTGCGCGGGCATGCTGAGGACGTGTTCAGCAAGGGCTATCTCTGCCCGAAGGGCGTGGCGCTGAAAGATCTGCATGAAGATCCGGACCGGCTTCGGACGCCGCTGATCCGTCGTGATGGCAAGCTGGTTCCGGCGACCTGGGACGAGGCGTTCGCGGAGATTGAGCGCCGCCTGCCGCCGATCATCGCGCAGCATGGGCAGCACGCGGTAGGGCTGGCGATCGGCAATCCCACGGTCCACAAGTCCGGACTGCTCATGTATGTGCAGCGGCTGGGCCGCGCGCTGGGCACGCACAACGTGTTTACCGCCTCGACTCTGGACCAGATGCCCAAACAGCTTTCCTGTGGGCTGATGTTCGGGGATTTTCTTTCGTTCCCGGTGCCCGACATCGAGCGCACGGATCTTCTCCTGATCATGGGCGCGAATCCGCTGGTTTCCAACGGCAGTCTCTGGACAGTCCCGAATTTCCGCGATAAAGCGAAAGCGCTGCGCGAGCGCGGCGGACGAATGGTGGTGATTGATCCGCGACGGACGGAGACGGCGGAAGCTGCGGACCAGCACATATTTATACGGCCCGGTGGCGATGTGTTTTTTCTGCTGGGTCTGGTGAACACGCTGTTTGAAGAAAAACTGGTGAGGCTGGCCAGACTGAGCGAGTATGTGGCCGGAGTGGAAGAGGTTCGCGCTGCCGTCGCGGGCTTTGCGCCGGAGAAGGCCGCACCTCGCTGCGGGATAGAGCCACAAACGATCCGCGAGCTGGCAAGGCAGTTAGCAACTGCGCCGCGGGCTGCGGTTTATGGTCGGATTGGGACGTGCACACAGGAATATGGAACGCTGTGCAGCTGGCTCATTGATGTAGTGAACATCCTCACCGGCCATTTTGATGAGCCAGGCGGAGTGATGTTCGCCAAGGCCGCAGCATTGCAGGCCAACAGCATGGGCAAATCCGGCAAAGGCAAAGGCGTGACCACTGGCCGAAGGATGAGCCGCGTTTCCGGCGCGCCGGAGGTCATGGGCGAGTTCCCGATGACATGCATGGCCGAGGAAATCGACACGCCGGGCCATGGGCAGCTTAAGGCGCTGATCACGGTGGCGAGCAATCCGGCGCTGTCGTCGCCGAACGGGCCGCGTCTTTCGCAAGCGCTGGACAAGCTGGATTTCATGGTCAGCCTGGACATTTATGTGAACGAGACCACGCGCCACGCGGACGTGATCCTGCCTGGGCTTTCGCCGCTGGAAGAGATGCATTATGACGTGGCGTTCTCGCAGCTCTCGTATCGTAATCATGCGCGCTATAGCGCGCCGGTGTTCGCGGCGCCCGCGGGGCAGCCTGCCGAGTGGGAGATCATCCTGCGGCTGATCGCAATTCTGCAGGGCAAGGGCGCAAAGGCAGACCTGAACAAGCTGGACGACGAACTGGCAGCAGAGGACGTGAAGCGGGTTGCCGGCGTGATGGCTTCGCTGATTTTGAAAGCGGTGAAGCGGCGCGGACCGGAGCGGCTGCTCGATCTGGGTCTGCGCGCAGGGCCGTATGGAGATCAGTTCGGAATGAAGCCTTCCGGCTTGAACCTGGAGAAGGTGATGGCAGCAGAAGGCGGGATAGATCTGGGACCGCTTCAACCACGCGTGCCCGAGGTGTTGCGCACGCCGTCAGGGAAGATAGAACTGGCGCCGGAGATGCTGATTGCGGACCTAAAGCGCGTGGCGGGAGATTTGGAGCGACCCGCGCCGGAGTTGGTGGTAATCGGACGCAGGCAACTGCATTCAAACAACAGCTGGATGCACAACCTGCCGGTGCTGGCTAAGGCGCAGGACTGTAGGGTGCTGGTGAATCCGGCGGACGCGAAGCGGCTCGGGCTGGAAGATGGCGCCATGGCACGGATCTCTCGGGCCGGCATTGCGGTGGAAGCCGAAGTAGAGATTACCGATGCGATGATGCCGGGCGTCATCAGCCTCCCGCATGGCTGGGGGCACGATCAGCCGGGCTCACGAATGAATGTGGCGGCCAAAAAGCCGGGCGCAAACCTGAATGCCGTGCTGGATGAGAACCGGCGTGACCCACTGTCAGGCAATTCGGTTCTGAGCGGCGTGGCGGTGCAGATGGAAGCGGTGAGCAAGCCAGCGGCGAAGGTAGCGGAGTTTGCGGATTAAGCCTGTTTTACCGCAGTCGTCCATGGGATTACATCCCACACGGAAGCATGAAAAGTCGGTGTGATCTGGGCTCACGCGAGGCGGCAGCGGAGCCGATCTCTCACCAGCTCGCCATCACATCGCTTCGCTCGTTCCGGCTCGGGATTCGAGATGGGTCCTTCAGGGGGAGAGAGTCCGGGAAAAGCCACAAGCGTGTACAGGGAGGCTATTTTCAGGGCAGAGACCGCAGAGAAGCGCTTACATGTAAATCACATACGAGGTGAACCAGAGCGACGCAGGCAGAGTGCCTGGGGTGCGGGCGCTGAGGATCACGTTGAAATCCGGCGATACGGGCAGAACTTCCAGGACGGGCTCTTCTCCATCGGCGAGTTTGGTTGGCTGGACGGTAGCCAGATAGCGCAGGAAGTCATGCAGGTACTGGCCGCCGGGATAGCGCGATCCGTCGAAGGAGAGATCGACGTTTTCCTCGTTAAAGTGGAAGGCCAGTGTGGCAGCGAGTGAGACTGCACGCTCGTAAGCGGCGGAGCTGACACGGCCCGGTTCCGGATTATCAAAGACGATCCGCAGACGACGTTCGTCTTCACGGCTGTACTCGCGAATCTTGGGCGAGCCGGTCTTGGCGGTCGCTTTCCAATCAAGGTAGCGGGCGGAGTCCTGCGGGGTGTATTCGCGGATGAGATAGAGTTCGCTGCCGCGTCCGCGCATGTAGGTGACGAACTCGCCGGTGATCATGGGCAGCAGGTGCATCATCTGGTCGTGATCAAGGAGCGAGGGATAAACGAGCAACTCGCGCTCGAGCTGAACCTTGCGACTCTTGAGCAGAAACGAGAACGGGAAACGCGTGGCCACGCTGAAAGTGTTTTGCGAATACAGGCCGCGGCGCGGGAAAGTAAGGTCGAGTTCGGCCTGGGCGGTCTGCCCAGGCGCGACGTAAGGAAAGTAAACCGGACGCGTGAGCACGTTGGCCGGCCGCGGCGGAGGTACGGTGCGACGCAGCGTGTAGTCCGGGAGGCGCAGCCATTGCTTTTTGCGCGGGAAGAGGAACTCAGTTTTCTGCCACTCCCATCCGGGCGTGGATTTCTTCTTGTCCGTGGGGGTGAGAATCCTTACAGACAGTGCAGGCAGCCAGCGGCGGGGATTCGTCAGCCGCACGCGGACCAGCACGGCTTTGCCGGCAAATGCGCTGTGCGGAAGAACCAGGTCCATTTCCAGACCGCGAAGCGTGGCAGCCGAGGCGAGTCCGGAAACCGCAATTGCAGCGAGCATGGCGGCCAGCACAATGAAGAGCAGATTGTTACCGGTGTTCAGTGCAGCGATACCGATGACCAGCGCCACACCGAGATACGCAACGCCTTCACGGGTGAGTTCATAATGCAGGGCTTCACGGACGCGGGAAGCGGCGACCCGCCGTGCCAGATAAGGAACCGTGGTGACGGCAACAATCCCGGCCAGGAGCAAAGCGGAAGAAGCAAAGATGGCAGTGGCTGTGGAGTTACCCGCTTCCTTGGCGGCAGATGAGAACACTGCGGCAGTAAAGGCCAGCGCCAGACCGGCGACGGCCATCAGGAACCGGAGCCAGGCTTCTCCGTCAACGTTGGCCAGGATTGATTTAAGCGGGTTCTGCATGCGCGGTGTTTGGCTTTAAGTTTGGCACAGCTTCCGGAACAACATGGCGGAAATATCCGGCACGAACGGATGCACACCTAAGGAATGCCAGGGAGAGCCGAGAGTTGCGCGGGAAAAACCGCGAAAACCGGAAGATGGTTTGAGTAGAAACTGGCAAACAGGGTGCGATTTCGAGGGCAACCCCGATCTGAGGCTGCGATTCCAAGTTTACTGATATCGCCTCTGTCGCTTCTGTGTTTGCGGGACGTCCGATCGTCCCGCATTTTTTCGCGAAGTCCTGCCGATACAAAAAGCTATAGCAAAATACCGTTTTCTGTAGCTTTAGCATTCCCAAATCGGTACAATCTTGTAAGCTCAAGCGGGTCTTGCAGTTAAGCGGCACCCGCTCTCCTTCTACCGTGGCATCCGATTTGCTTCAACCCGTGTACGAGCGCTCCTTCTCTGGAAACGCAAAGCAGCGGATGCGTAAAGATTCCCTAATCCGGATTTCGGCTATTGGTCTGGCTCTGGTGACGGTGGCAGCAGTGGTGTTTGCGGTCATCAATTTCCAGAAAGAGAACCTGAACCCCACGCCGGATGACGGGGCATGGTGGGTGGAGCAGAATGGCGAGCTGACGGCCAACAGCATAGTTTTGGGAGGACCGGCGGAGAAGGCCGGCATCAAGCAAGGCGACCGGCTGTTGGCAATCCGTGCAGGCGTCAACGATCAGGACCGCCGCATTCAGGATTTTGCGACCTTTGAGCGGCAGCTGTACCGTGTTGGGGTATGGCAGAAGGCAACTTACATCCTGAGCCGCAACGGCAGCAAGGTGGAAGCCTCGGTCATTCTTGCGCCGACTGACAAGTCGCTTTATCTGGGGCAGCGGCTGATCGCGCTGATCTATCTCGGGATCGGCATTTACGTCTTGTTTCGCCGCTGGACCGCGCCGAAGTCGACGCATTTTTACGTATTCTGCCTGGTCTCCTTTGTCCTGTACTCCTTCCACTACACGGGCAAGCTGAATACGTTTGACTGGATCATTTATTGGTCAAATATTGCGGCCACCCTGCTGCAACCGGCATTGCTCCTGCATTTTGCGCTTACCTTCCCGGAAAAGCGCCGGTTGCTGGTAAAGCATCCATCGCTGCTGGGCCTGGTCTATGTACCCGCAGCCGTGCTGATGAGCCTTCAAGTCACCGCGATCACCCAGTTTGAGGCCAGCGAGTTGCTGCGCTTCAGCCTGGACCGCCGGCAGATGATCTACTTCACCGTGTATTTTGTTTTGGCTGCGGCGATCATGTGGCACAGCTATCGCCGGGCGAACACGCCGCTCAAGCAGCAGCAGATGAAGTGGATTTCTCGCGGGACGGTGCTGGCCATTGCGCCTTACACCGCGTTTTACGTGCTGCCGTACATTCTGGGCTTCGTGCCCACGCCGCTGATGAAGGTCAGCGTGCTCTCGCTGGTGTTCCTGCCGCTCACGTTCGGGTACGCCATTGTGCGCTACCGGCTGATGGACGTGGATATTGTTTTCAAGCGTGGCGTGGCGTACACGCTGGCCACGGCGGCGATTGTCAGCGCTTATTTCTTCGTGATCGGCAGCCTGGCGGAGCTGGTTCATGCGCGCCTGCCCAATGCGGGCACCGCGGGCCTGATCGCGGGCATGATCATCACGGCCCTGTTGTTTGAGCCGTTGAAGAACTGGATTCAGGAGCGCGTGGACCGCTTCTTCTACCGCAAGCGCTATGACTACCGGCGCACGCTGGTGGAGTTCGGCCGTGAGCTGAGTTCGGAGACCGACCTCAGCGCCATGCTGGTATCCGTGATTGACAGGCTTTCGCGGACTCTGGGCGTACAGCGGATCGCAATCTTCCTGGCTACCGGTGATGCCTCTGACCCGTTTGAGCTGGTGAAGTCGTACGGAATCTCGTATAACGCCAGCGCACCCCTCGATCTGAGCTTCCTGGTGGTGGACCAGCCAGAGCAGTACCAGGGACACCGGTTCTTTGACAACACGCGCAAGGCGCTGGCGCAGAGCGTAACGGCCCGCGACACCATCGCCAAGCTGAACCTGAACTATTACATCCCATGCACGGTGCAGAACCACACCATCGCAGTACTTGGGATGGGGAAGACGACGTCAGGCGACTTCCTCTCCAGTGAAGACGTTGAACTGCTGGAGACGCTGGCCGGATATATCGGGATCGCCATTCAGAACGCGCGGCTGTATGCGTCACTGGAACAGAAAGCTGCGGAGTACGAACGGCTGAAAGATTTCAACGAGAACATCGTCGAGTCCATCAGCGTAGGCGTGCTTGCCGTGGACCTGGAAGACCGGGTGGAGTCGTGGAACTCGCAGATGGAAGTGATGTACGCGCTGCCGCGCTCGCAGGTGCTTGGCCAGCGTTTGAGCGAGGTATTCCCGGCGAGCTTCATGGAAGAGTTCTACCGCGTGCGGCAGAATCCGGGTGTGCACAACCTATACAAGTTCCGGCTCAGCACTCCGGCCGGAGATACACGGACAGCCAACATCGCCATTGCTCCACTGGTCACGCGCAAGTTCAGCGTGATTGGCCGGTTGATCATTGTGGATGACATCACCGAGCGGATCGACCTGGAATCGCAGCTCTCGCAGGCGGAAAAGCTTTCCTCCATTGGCCTGCTGGCGGCGGGCGTGGCTCATGAAGTGAACACGCCACTGGCGGTGATCTCAAGTTATGCGCAGATGCTGACGAAGCAGATCAACGGCGACGCCAAGCTGAGCGCGCTGCTGGAGAAGATCACGCGCCAGACCTTCCGCGCATCGGAGATCGTGAACAACCTGCTGAATTTTTCGCGCACCAGCGCGACGGAATTCACTGACGTCAGCCTGAACCGCATCATTTCCGAGACGCTCACTTTGCTGGAACACCAGTTCAAGACGTCGCGCATCAAGGTGGAGACAGAACTTTACGATAATCTGCCCACGATCCATGGCAATCCGGGCAAGCTGCAACAGGTATTCCTGAACCTGTTCCTGAACGCAAAAGATGCAATGGCCGGCGGCGGCGGAACGCTGCGAGTGGCCACGAGCAACGGTACTTCCGTTCTTGTGAGCATAGCTGACACAGGTACGGGCATCGCGCCGGAACATATCAACAAGATTTACGACCCCTTCTTCACCACCAAGACTGCGCCGCGTGAAGGGCAGTCGCGTGGCACCGGCCTGGGGCTCTCTGTGACGTACGGAATCATCCAGGAGCACGCAGGCAAGATCCGGGTGGAAAGCCAGCCGGGGAAGCAGAAGGGAACCGTGTTTCACCTTGAATTTCCATTGATTAGAAAGGCTGTAAATGTCTGAAGCTGCCGTGCTAAGCCGACCTCCTGCGCAAAGTTCTACGACCGGCTCCATCCTCATCATTGATGACGAGGCCGCTATCCGTGAATCGCTGGAGACGCTGCTCGAGTTCGAAGGCTACCTGGTGGCATCCGCGGAGACGGGAGAAGAGGGCCTGAGCAAGATGGGCGAGCA
>JBAIYI010000087.1:0-3020 GCA_037915955.1 Terriglobales bacterium | reverse complement strand
GCCTGTGCATCGCGTGACCTTTAATGAAATCACCAAGAAAGCGGTGCAGGAGGCCTTCCAGCATCCACGGACCATCGACAGGAACCTGGTGGACGCGCAGCAGACGCGGCGCGTGCTGGATCGCATTGTGGGTTACCAGGTCTCGCCGCTGTTGTGGGACAAGGTGCGGCGCGGACTCTCCGCCGGCCGTGTGCAGACGGTGGCGCTGCGCTTGATTGTGGAACGCGAACGCGAGATCAAGGCGTTCGAGAAGAAAGAATATTGGACGATCGACGCGAACCTGGTGGGGGCAAAGCCACCGGCTTTCGTGGCGCGGTTTGTTGGCCGGGGCGACGAGAAGACCGAGATCCCGAACGGGGAAGAGTCGCAGAAGATTGTTGATGCGCTGAACACGGCGCAGTGGTCGGTCCGGAATGTCGAGAAGAAGGAGCGCCGCCGCAGTCCGGCTCCTCCGTTCACCACCAGCAAGCTGCAGCAGGATGGCTCGCGCAAGCTGCGCTTCTCCGTGAAGCGCATGATGATGATCGCGCAGCGCCTGTATGAAGGCATTGAGCTGGGCGACGAAGGTTCGGTCGGCCTGATCACCTACATGCGTACGGATTCGGTGCGCGTGTCGAATGACGCCGTGGCCGAAGTACGGCAGATGATCGATGCGACGTACGGCAAGCAGTTCCTGCCAGAGTCACCCAACGTCTACAAGTCAAAGAAAGAGGCGCAGGAGGCGCACGAAGCGATACGTCCGACTTCGGTGGCGCGCCATCCTGATGAGATCAAGAAATACCTCGGAGAAGATGAATACAAGGTTTACAAGCTGATCTGGCAGCGCTTTGTGGCTTCGCAGATGATGCCGGCGGTGTTTGACCAGACCAGTGTGGACATTGAAGCCAAGTCCGGCGGTGAGTCATTCACCTTCCGTGTGACCGGATCAGTGCTGAAGTTTGAAGGCTTCCTGAAGGTGTACGAGGAGTCGAAGGAAGGCAAGGACGAGGAAGATGAAGAGCTGAAGCACAAGCTGCCTGCGCTGGAAGTTGGGCAGAGGCTCACGCTCAAAGAACTGCTGCCCGAGCAGCACTTCACCGAGCCGCCGCCACGATTCAACGAGGCGTCACTGGTGAAGGAGCTGGAAGAGAAGGGCATTGGCCGACCTTCCACGTACGCGACCATTCTCTCCACCATCCAGGAGCGGCAGTACGTGCAGAAGATCGGCGGAAAGTTCATACCGACGGAAACCGGGCTGGTGGTGACCGACCTGCTGGTGAAGAACTTTGCCGAAATCTTCGATCCTGCCTACACGGCCCGGCTGGAAGAAGAGCTGGACGAGATCGAAGAAGGCAAGGAGACGTGGACCCAGGCGCTGGCCGACTTCTACAAGAAATTTGCCAAAGACCTCCGCTACGCCGAAAAGCACATGGAGAACGTGAAGCGGATGGAAAAGCCCACCGACGAGAAGTGCGAGCGGTGCGGCTCGCCGCTTGTGCTCAAGTGGGGCAAGCACGGGTCTTTCTATGCCTGCAGCTCGTATAAAAAGGATGATCCCGAGAGCTGCACGTTCACCAAGGAAAATCCCATCAACCTGCCGGAGCTGGACACGGCGGAGATGCCGGAGACCGGACAGGACGAATACTGCGAGAACTGCGGCCGGGTGATGGTGCTCAAGCGCGGGCGCTTTGGCCAGTTCATGGCGTGCACGGGGTATCCGGACTGCAAGACCACGCGGCGGTTGGACCAGGCAAAGAAAGTGCCGGACGTTCCGCTGGAAGAGACGTGCCCCAAGTGCAATCGCAACATGGTGCTGCGCCACGGACGCTACGGCGAGTTCATCTCGTGCAGCGGATATCCGGACTGCAAGTACATCAAGCAGAACTTCATCGGCGTGAAGTGCCCGAAATGCGCCGATGGTGAGCTGGTGGAGAAGAAGGCGCGCCGGCGGGGCAACACGTTCTATGGCTGTTCGAATTATCCGAAGTGCGAATTCACCTCGGCGTTCAAACCAGTACCGGAGAAGTGTCCGGAGTGCGGCAGCCCTTATTTGCTGGAAAAGCATCTGAAGTCAGGTTCCATGCTTATCTGCCCGAACAATACGAAACGGGCCGCTGACGAGGAAGAGGCGCCCAAGCCGAAGCGCGGTAAGAAGGGCAAGGCCGCAGCGGCGGAGGAAGCAGCTCCGGCAGCCACGGTGAAGTGCGATTACTCGCGGCCGATCCCGAAACCGGAAGCGGTGGCGTGAAGCCGTTCACCGCAAAGGACGCAAAGAGCGCAAAGGAAAAAAGGAATTAACCACAGAGGACATAGAGGATCACGGAGGAAAGAAAACACCTTCGTGGGACTTTGCGTCCTTCGTATTCCACGGTCACGATTCCCAATCGATTTCGAAAGCACTGCGTAGAGAGCTACTCATCGCGATCGAGCATTAGGCTACTTACAGTTGCGAAAGACGGATTGTTTTTGACGGCTTACGCGAAGCTGCAGCGGAGCAGATCCCTCACCACTCGCGCTCACGGTGGTTCGCGCTCGGGCTTCGGGATGGGGCCTTCAGGGGGAGGCACCCTTGAACAACTGCGCCGACCCTCAGCAAGGAGGCTTTTTCAGGGCAGAGGACACAGAGAAACGCCGAGGTAGGTAAACACGTCGTGTTGCTTTGTGTCCTTTGTGATTTAGACTCTCTGGTTATTTTTCTGGATCAGGAGCCGAACCCCCAATGCCCAAGAAGCCAACCGCCAACGATGCCCAGTTAATTCTTCAACTTTTTGAACTCCGTCGCGAGGCGGTGATGCGCGTGGCCAGGAAGTTCATGGTCTCGGAGTTCTGGCCGCAGAACTATGACGAATTCAAGGCCGTGTTCACAGGCTACGGCACCGAGCAGAATACGCATCTGCGCCAGGTGCTTACTTACTGGGACATGGCGTGCGCCCTGGTCGTGAGCGGCGCGCTCAATGAAGAGCTCTTTTACCAATCCAACAACGAGCCGTATTTCCTCTGGGCCAAGTTCGGCGAATACATGCCCCAGGCGCGAAAGGATT
>JBAIYI010000906.1:0-5977 GCA_037915955.1 Terriglobales bacterium | reverse complement strand
TGCGCGAAGGATCAGATTGTCATATCGATCGTCGAGCAGGAGCACCCTGATCGGCTTCTTACCCGCTTCTGTTCGACCATCGGTCATGCCAGGTTCGTACCCAGTTATTCTTTCTCTTCCGATTTTGTAACGGCGCGCACTGCACGCGCCAGTTCCGGCAGGCGCGTGAATACGGCGACGCTGCGCAGCCACTGCTTATTGTCGATTGCCGGATAGCCGCTCACGATCGTTCCGGGCGTAACGTCATTGGGGATTCCAGTCTGGGCGGTTGCGATGGCGCCGTCGCCGATCCTGCAATGGCCGGCCACACCAACCTGTCCGGCGAGGATCACATTTTTACCTATTTCCGTGGAGCCTGCGAGACCGACTTGTGAGCAGAGCAGCGCATTTTCGCCAACCGAACAATTGTGGCCGACCTGCACCAGGTTATCAATCTTAGTGCCGCGACAGATGCGGGTTTCCCCAAGGCTGGCGCGATCAATGCAGGAGTTCGCCTGAATCTCGACGTCATCCTCAATCACGACCTTGCCTGATTGCTGGATCTTGTACCAGCGGCCCTGATCATCTTTGGCAAAGCCGAATCCATCAGAGCCAATGACCACGCCGTTGTGCAGCAGCACGTTGTCGCCGATCTGGCAGTTCTCGCGAATAGACACGTGGGAATGGGCAAAAAAGTTTGAGCCGATCTTCACGTCACTGTAGATCGTGACATGGGCACGCAAACTGCAATTAGCGCCGATCTCAACTCCGGATTCGATCACCACGTATGGCCCGATGGAAGCGTTGGGGCCGATCTTCGCAGACGGGTCGATGATCGCGGTGGGATGAATGCCCGGCGCGTACTGCGGAGGCGTGAAGAACAGCTCGATAGCGCGCGCATAGGCAAGCTGAGGATTGCGGGTGCGCAGAACAGGCCGACCGGGGAACGGGAACTTTTCGTCGACAATAATGGCCGACGCCTGTGTCGTCTTGGCGGCTGCGGCGTATTTTGCGTTGGCAATGAAAGTGATCTGCCCGGACGCGGCTTCTTCAATCCCGGAAACGCCGGTGATCTCTGTTTCGGCGTCGGGAGGTTCCAGGCGCGCGGCGATCTTCTCCGCGATTAGGGTCAGCTTCATAAGCGGCACAGACTTAACCCGTGATTGTAAAAGGAATCGCGGTGCCGTGTCAGGGCAAAAGCTTTAGCCTTCCGTAAAGAGCCGTTCCTGGCGCTCATCTTCGGTCGGAGCTGGCTTGCGGCGGGACTCGGGCCGGCCGATCACGCCGAGAACGGTTAACTGTTCCAGGGCGGAACGGGGGACAAAGATACGTTGCACGTTCCCGCGAGTGTCGGGCGGCGTGAGCAGGTAACCTTCCGGAGCGACCTGTACGAGATCATTGGGCATCATCCCTTCCATCATGTCGTTGTCGTTGAACTTAAGTCGCACCCAGAGGCCTTCCGTTCGCGGCCGGCTGGAAAAGGTTTTGCGCGGCGGCGACGCTGGTTCAGCAAAATCGCGCACGAAATCTACGCTCTTGACTTCGCTGAGATCGATGAGCACCACCTTCCCAGACTGGTCGAGCAGTTCAAGTTTGCCATCGGAGACAAAGTGGGCGGGGGTTACGTAGCCGCTGATGGTGTCGCGGCCGCGCTTGCGCACAATCACTTTTTTGGTGGTGGAAGGCATGGCCCAGCAATGATTCTCGCATTGAAAACGGGGGCATCAAAGGCGGCAAGGGGAGTTTCTCCGCTGTGAGTAGCCAAAGGGTTAACCTTTATGATATTGTTTCGGGTTTGTGCAGGTTCCTGCTGTTGCCGTGTAAGTCTTGTATAAAGTGCAACTTACGAGAAAGCTTGGAGATCGGGTAAGCACTCCAGGGGGTGCCCGGGGCGACCTTGGTGTGCTTGTGAGCTGATGGCTGATTTCATTTATCTGATGGAAACCCGGCTTTCGCCGGACCAGCAGCGCGCCGTAGCGCTGGTGACCGATGTTGCCCGAGCCCATGACATGAACGTCTACCTCACGGGCGGAGCGGTTCGCGACATCATCAGCGGATTCATTATCCGCGATCTCGATTTTTCCGTGCAAGGTAATGCACTGAAGCTGCAGAAAGATTTTGAAAAAGCAGGCGCCGTCACGGAAGGTAGTGACGAACACACGCGCACGATCATGCTTTTGCTGCCGGGCAATGTTCGCGCGGAAGTAACTTCCACTCGCTCGGAAAAGTACGACAAACCGGGAAAGCCGCCGGAGATCACGCAGGGCACCATTTACGACGACATGCGCCGGCGCGACTTTACAGTGAACGCGATGGCGCTGTCCCTGAATCCGGGCTCGCGCGGCCTGCTCACCGATCCTTTCAACGGCGTAGCCGATATCGAGCTCAAAGTCCTGCGCGTCCTGCACAATTACGCCTTCTATGAAGAGCCTTCACGGCTGATCCGCGCGACGCGGCTGTGCACCAGGTTCCACTGGACGCTGGAAGAACGGACGCAGGCGCGCTATGACGCGGCCAGGGAAAACAATTACATCGAGAATGTCGGCGATCGTGTGCTGGGTCATGAAGTGGAACAACTTGCGCACGAGGAACAGCCGCTGGAAGTGCTGAAGGCGCTGGAAAAAGAGGGCTGGCTGAAGGTCCTTGTACCGCATCTCTCGCTGAGCAAGGTTGATTCTTCATCGCTTACGCAGGTATTCAAGCTGAAGCAGCAGCTTCAGGATGTGGCGCTGAATCCGGACGTGAGCCCCATCGTGATGTATTACCTCACGCGGAAGCTGCCGGACAAAGAAGTTAGCGGCATCCAGAAGCAAATTCCCAACAAGGGATTTGTGGATCGCTGGCGCAAGCTGGATGATGACGCTAAGGATTTTGCCAAGCGGCTAATGGCGAAGGACCTGAACCAGCCTTCCGCCACGTGGAAGTTCCTGATGCAAAGCCGTCCGGAGACGCTGCTGTTCACCGCGATGACGGTACGTTCTTCGGCCGTTGAAACCAAGATCAAGAACTTCCTGACGAAATGGCCACTGCTCCGGCAGAAGCTGCCGTTCCCGGAAATGGCGGAGATGCGCATTACCCCCGACCTTCCCGATTACAAGAAGATCATGGACGAGGCGTTCTTGCTTCTCATGGATGGGAAGCTGCGCACGCACAATGAGGTCGTAAAGTTCCTGACGCCGTATTCGCCGCCCGAGCCTCCTCCGCCACCGCCGCCACCAAGACGTGGACGTGCAAAAAAAGAAGTGTCCGCGCCGCCAGCAGGGGCGCCGGCACAGGCGCAAGCCGCGGCAGCCGAGGCGCCGAAGAAGCGTGGAAGAAAGCCGAAGAACGCGACGGCAGCGACTCCGGCAATGCCAGTTGCTGCCCCTGCTCCGGCGAAGGCTCCGCCTGCCAATCCGGTGAAGCCGGCGCCCGTGAAGGCTCACGAAGTGAAGCCCGCGCCCAAGCCCGCTGCGAAACCGGTACCCGGCAAACAGGCAAAGCCCGCGCGCAAGAGCCCAGCCAAAAAAGCCGCTGCGAAGCCCGCAAAGAAAGGGACTGCCAAAAAAGGCAAGAAGAAGTAACGATCCAGCCGATGGTGAGTCGCATGATCACCGGAGCGATAGGAGTCGTGATTTTCGCGGCCGGCGTATGGGCGATGAAGGACCCCGCAGAGCTCATGCGCACCTTCTTCAAAGCCAACCCGGCATTTGTTCCGCACGATGAAGAAGCGCAGGCGATCGTGCGGCGAGTCGGCATCATGGTTATGATCTTTGCGGCTGTTATCGTGCTTCTGGTTTGGACAAAAGATCTCCCCAGGAATCAGTGAGCCGCGAACTGCCGCAGATGCCCAGGAGTGCGACCGGCGAGAGCCTGGAAACGCCTCAATGTTTCGCCAGGTTCGAAAGCAGACCGAGCAGGAACGGTGCGAGTATGGGAAAGCCGGGGCCAAACGTTTTCCAGTCATAGATGCTGATTTGCAGCAGCTCTCCCAGATCATTCGACACCTTTGCCCAGCTCTGGATGGCTTCCGCGCCAGAGCCGGCGGGGAGCGGGGGAATGAGAGTTTCGCGTAACCTTGTTCCAACCGCGTTGAAAGCGGCGTGAACTGGAGCGTAAGCCAGTGCCAGCAATATGGTGTACTCGAACCCTTCCATGACAATGGACGACGGGAAGAAACTCCTGGGTGAAATGGGTTGAAGGAAAGCGCGCCTGGTCATGAGACCCAAAACTCCGGAGGCCAATATCAGGCTTGCCATCGACAACAACACCTGCAGCTTGTGCCTGAGTTCGAGATACTGAATGATTACGGAAGGCTCCCGTGCAACATCCGGCAGTGCGCACACGCGGTTTTCCAGAATCCACATGACAATCGTCGCCAGCCCTACAGCCACGTAAGCCAGGACACCTGAGGCCTCAACATTTACATGTCCTGAAAAACAGCCCATCTCCCAGGAAGGTGGCGGTGTGAGGAAGAACCACAGGCCGGTCCCAAACATCAGGGAGCGTATCGCGATTTGCCCAACCCGCTTCCCGCGTCCGGTAGCTTCTCCGGTGCGCCACAGGCCAATCAGCCATCGTAAAGAGATATAAGCAACCACACCCCAGCCGATGGCCTGCGTCAGTGACACGATGGTCCAGATCTTGAAATTGAAAAATAGAAGTCTGGCATCGACATCCTTCGGCAGGTCTACGCATGGGAAAAGTTCCGGACGCAGCCGAACGAATGTGAACGACGAGCGCAGATCAGGTTTGAAGACGATGGCCCATTCCGCACAAGCGAACAAAAAGACGAAAACCCACAACCATCGTGAATTGGAAACGCGCCTGTGTTCGCCGGTATCAGCTTTCATTGACTTGTTGCCGCCCGGTAAGTCCGGGCTGGCATTCACAGAGCTTACCCCAACGCTGGTTTGTCTCGCAGCAAAAACAAGCGTTCATAGGTCCAGTGCTGGCCAACGTGAGGCTTCTCATAGTTACACGATCACCTAAACTAATTCCATGAAGACGAATGCGGTGCGGCTGCTGGACTCACTGGGAGTCCAGTATGCGCTGCGCGAGTATGAAGTTGATCCGGAGGACCTGGCCGCGGAAACCGTGGCGGCGAAGATCGGTTTTCCTCCGGAGCAGGTGTTCAAAACGCTCCTGGCACGAGGCGACCGCCATGGGCCATGCTTTGCCGTGCTCCCCGGCAACTGTGAACTTGATCTCAAGGCACTGGCGGCTGCTTCAGGAGACAGGAAGACAGAGCTGGTGCCGCTCAAGGAAGTGCAGCCGCTGACGGGGTATATCCGCGGAGGCGTGACCGTGCTGGGAGCTAAGAAGGCATACCCGGTATATGCCGATGAGACGATTGAAATGTGGGACGTGATTTCTATTTCGGCGGGCGTACGTGGAACGCAGATTCTGATGAAGCCGGAGGATTACCTGCGGGTCACGGAGGCGGCAGTAGCGGAGATTGCGAACCCTAAATAAATAAAGGTACTGCCACGGATTACAAGGATCAGGAAACTACTGAGCCAGGCGATGCGGAGGCCTGGATGGCTGTGCCCAAGCGCTTCTGGCGTCGCCAATACAGGTAGAAGGGAATGCCGGCTGCACAGATGAGCAGGCCGAAGCCAGCCTCTTTGGGCCGCTCGAACAGCGCGTTCAGTGCCCAGGCACCCCCCAGTAGCACATAAAGCACGGGAACCCAGGGATAGCCCACGCAGCGATAAGGCCGCTCGGCGTCGGGCATTTTGCGGCGCAGGACAAACAGGGCGGTTACGGTCAGGACATAGCTCAGGACCATCATGAACATCACATAGGTGAAGAGTTGGTCATACTTTCCACTCATGGCGAGAACAGAAGACCAGACCGCCTGAACAATGAGGCTGTTGGCAGGAGTGTGCCGTCGCGGGTTGACCCGGGCCATGGCTTTAAAGAACACACCGTCTTCGGCCATGGCGTAATAGACGCGCGCACCCGAGAGTACAGCGCTGGCCATGGCGCCGAAGCAGGAGATGGCGATCATCAGGGC
>JBAIYI010000555.1:0-6419 GCA_037915955.1 Terriglobales bacterium | reverse complement strand
AGTTCGGTAATTACCTTTTCGCCACTAAGCGCCGCGAAGGTCAGCGGGCGTACGAACTCCTGCGCAGCGCGGGTCATGATAACCTGCACACGAATTCCGCGGTCCTGAAGCAAGCGCACGAGTTCAGCAGCTTTGTATGCTGCTATGCCGCCGGTAACGCCCAATGCAACCTTCATAGTGCAGATTGTAATCCCGCTCGCTCGTGTCTCATAATGGTTCCATGCCGCGCCTGGGTGACGACGTTGATGACTACTGCTCCCGCTGCAAGCTCTCCACCGACCACTCCGTGGTCTCCATGGCGGGCGAAGAAGTGCTGAAAGCGCGCTGCCGTACCTGCGGCAACGAGCACAAGTATCGACACAACAAGAGCGGCAAGAAAGAAATGAGCGCGCAGGACGCGTTCAATATCCTGATGGCCAACGTCACGGGTGCGCAGCCGGAGACGCCGGCGAAAGGCAAGAAGCGCAAGTCTTGAGGACTGCTCCTGTGCGGCTCTGCTTGCCTTACATGGTTCGCCACCTTTAATCTGGTTCGCTCGATCCCGGAGATGCCTGAAATCATGATCCGCCACAAAAGCTTTGCGCTCTCGTGTGCATTGGTGCTGCTCTGCTCGCTCGCCCTGGCGCAGAAGAACAGCTCTTCTGCTAAACCGGCCGCGACGGCCGCCGTTCCACTTGGCCCCATACGCCTGGTTGTGGATGCCAGTCACGCGCCGGAAAAAATTCTGCACGCCACCGTGCAGATTCCGGTTACTCCCGGACCGATCACAATCGTGTACCCCAAATGGATTCCCGGGGAACACGGTCCTACCGGTCCCATTACAGATCTCACCGGACTTCAGTTTTATGCCGGCGACCAGCGCTTGACATGGCGTCGCGATCTGGTTGAGATGTACGCCTTCAACCTGACCGTACCTGCCGGTGTGAACACGCTGGAAGCGCGGCTTGATCTGGTCATGCCTGCTCCTCCGGAAGGCTTTTCTTCCGGCGCCTCCGCAACGCCGAATCTGGTGATGGTCAGCTGGAATCAGGTCGTGCTGTATCCCAAATCGCAGATTCACACGGACAACATTCAAGTAAAAGCCGCACTGAAGCTTCCCGCGGGCTGGCATTACGGAACGGCAATGCCGGTGGCAAACGAATCGCCGTCGCAGATCGACTTCGGCCAGGTCTCGCTCACAACCTTGGTGGATTCTCCCGTGCTCGCCAGCGCGCATTTCCGCCGAATCCCGCTCTCGCCCGATGCGCCGATCCAGCACTACCTTGACCTGGCTGCGGACAGTGACGCTGCGCTGCAGGTCCCGAATGAGGTGATCGAGAATTACAAGCACCTGGTCGCCGAAACTGGAGCTCTTTTTGGAGCACGCCACTATCACGAGTACCACTTCCTGGTCACGCTGAGCGACCATACGGCCCACTTCGGACTGGAGCATCACCAGTCCAGCGATGACCGCGTGGCTGAGCGCACACTCATCGATGACGACCAGCGCTGGCTCGCCGGCAGTCTGCTGCCCCATGAGATGACGCATTCCTGGAACGGCAAGTATCGCCGCCCTCAAGGACTCGCTACACCGAACTATCAGGAGCCGATGAAGGGCGACCTGCTGTGGGTGTACGAAGGTCTGACTGATTATCTTGGCGACATTCTGGCCGGGCGCACCGGTCTCTGGACCAAGCAGCAGTTCCTGGATGAAGTGGCAGAACTCTCGGCGGCGCTGGACCATACACCGGGGCGCAGCTGGCGTCCCTTGCAGGATACAGCTGATGCGGCCCAGATCCTCTACTCCGCTCCGCAGGAATTTGAGAGCTGGCGACGCAGCGTGGACTACTATCCTGAAGGCTTCCTGATCTGGCTGGAGGCGGACACCGTGATCCGCCAGCAGACCCAGGGACGCAAGTCGCTCAACGATTTCTGCCGCATGTTTCATGGTGGCCAGAACACCGAACCCAAAGTGGTGCCGTACAGCTTTGATGAAGTCGTAAAAGCGCTGAATGACGTTGCGCCTTACGACTGGAACAAGTTCCTTCGCGAGCGGCTGGATACTTATGGCCCAGGCGCGCCGCTCGGGGGTATTGCCAATGGCGGCTGGAAGCTCACTTACACCGATCAACCCAGCGAATTCACCAAAGCCATGGAGAAAACCCGCAATCAAGTTGACGCGCGTTTCTCACTTGGTCTCTCACTGGATGACAAAGGCCGAGTCTTTGACGTCATGGTAAACAGTCCGGCATGGAATGCCGGGGTTGCTCCCGGAACCGTGCTCGCGGCGGTGAACGGCCGCAAGTACAACCCTGACGTCCTTCGCGATGCACTGAAAGCCGCGAAATCCAGCAAGGCCAATATCGATCTTCTGATCGTCGATGGCGAATTCTACAAAACCTACAGCATCGCTTACCATGATGGCGAGAAGTATGCGCATCTGGTCCGTGACGAAGCGAAACCCGACGTGCTGAGCGAGATCGTGAAGCCGCTGGCGAAGTGATCCGTATCTCATGAGCGGGAGGCCCGGTGCGCCGGGCCTTTTGCTATCCAGCGCCATTTATGCCCTGGAACAGATCTCTTTCGGTCTCCACCTTGCTCGGTGTTGCCGATGCCGCCAGATGAAACAGCTCCAGCCTGCCTCGCTTTCGAACTGTCTCTTCAAAGAACGGAAAGAGCGGCGACTGCGAGGCGTGGCACTTAAAGGCTGCAATCTTCGTTTCCTGCTCGTGCTCGGTCAGTTCGATGATCGCTGTTGAAGGCGGCAGCGAAACTGGCTGTCGATCCGGCATAGTAAACAGAGCCGTGCCGAAGTAGAGCTTTTGCGTCTGGTGCGGCGTAAGGCCATTCTGTAATTGGTCGGCGAAGCGGTTGCTGCGTCCGGCCCAGTGATACGCCATGGTGGCGAAGATGGAGACCATCGAGTGATCCGGATGCGCCGTAATTGCGCCCTCCGGTCCCATGGTGATGATCACGTCCGGGCGAAGTTGACGCACCCGCGCCGTGAGATCGGCCACCACTCTGAGAAAGTCCTGCTGGTCGAGCTTGCCGTCGGGGTAATCCAGCACTGCGCCTTCTTTTACCTTCAGCAGCTTGCAGGATGCCGCGAACTCCTTACGCCGCATGTCGCAGAGTTCGTCCTCTGTTTTCGCGCCTCCCCGATGCGTAGCGGCTTGTCCCGGGGTTAGACAGACCACATGAGTTTCATAGCCGCGTTCCGCGTAACGCAGCAGCGTCGCTCCAAAAGCCCCGGCTTCGTCGTCGGGGTGAGCGGTAAAGCAGAGCAAGCGAGGCATCTTCTTCTTGTCAGGCCCTTTCTCAAAGAGTGGCAATTCTTGTGTATCACGGCGAGGCCCGCTCTCGCCAACTGACTGGGCCCACCGCTGGATCAATCCATGAAGCTTCTTGGGGCTGCAATTCGGGCGGTAACTTTCGCGGCCGCGGCTTGCTTGGCGTTCGCGCTTCCCGCGTCTGATGATGCCTACCGCGCAGCCACGCCCGGCGGTTATGACGTAATCCAACTTCAGCCTTCAGGAGCGGTGGTCTCCATCCTTGGCCTGTTCGAATGCCCGCAACTTCAGGGTGCGCAGCATATCAACCAGGGCCTGGAATCGCGAATCCTCCTTGCTGACGGAGCCAGACTGGAACGCTTTCCACGTCAATTCAGCGTCAGGGTTACAGCCTCACTGCGCAAGTCTCTGATGGAACCGCCGGAGTACACCGTCCAAACTGATAAGGCTCCTGGAGACTTTCTGCTCGGCTTGAAATTTCGCTTGCAAGCCTTTGACGGGCTGGACCATCAAGTCATTCTGCCCAAATCAGTCACCATGATCGGCGTTCCCGCCAGCGTCTCTTACGATGAGCGGATCTACCGGCTGAACTTCGATGTAGGCGATCGCCCCATTACCAGCCGATTTCTGCTGGAGGTCTAGTCGCCCAGAGGTGAGCAGATCGCACGCTTCAGCTTCAGGCTCCTTTAGGTCCCAACTGCCGCCGCTCCTACTTGGCGACGACCGGCACCGTAGTCGCCGTCGCCGGTTGTGTCTTGGCCGCAGCCGGAGCAGGGAAGAACTCCCTGATCCTCGGCATGGCGGCGCGTGCGGCGGCTTCACCCGCCCTGATCATCTCCGGCGCGCGGACAAAATCATCGTACCCAAAATCGCCGATTTCCGGCTCAATCACCACGTCGGAAGCGGCCCGCCACGGCCCGCACATCCGGTCCTGCGCAATGGAGAAGCACTGCCCGATAACGTCAAACACATGCCGCGGACCTCTCGGCTTCACCCAGTGCGCGGCCAAATGGACGGATATTACCCGTTCAGCGCCCATCTCCCGCAGAGGCATGGCCGGAACCGCGTGCGCCAGCAAGCCATCCACCAGCAGCCGATCGCCAATCTTCACCGGCTGAAACATTCCCGGATAAGCGCAGCTTGCCCGAACCGAATCCACCAGGTCGCCTTCGGTAAAGACCACAGCATCGCCTGTAATAATGTCTGTGGCGGCCACCGCCAGCGGAATGCGCAAGTCTTTGAAACTCTTGCAGCGCAACGCCTTCTCCAGGAAGATCGCCATCTTGTCATTGCTGAACAGGCCAAAGCGGGAAAAGGTCCAGCGGGAGAAGTCTTTGAACCGTACCAGCCCGGCCACCTCTTCCAGTTCCTTGGGTGAGAGCCCGGTGGCGTAGGCCGCGCCAATCACTGATCCCACGCTGGTGCCGGCGATGAAATCGATCGGGATCTGCTCTTCTTCCAGCACCTTGAGGATCCCAATGTGAGCCAGGCCGCGGGCAAAGCCTCCACCCAGCGCCAGCCCCACCTTCGGTGGACGAGGCGTCTGGATCTCAAGCTGTTCCCGGCCTTGACGCGTCAGTTCGCGCCCAAAGGCCTGAACCGTCCGTACAATCGTCTCCAGCGGATTCTTCACTGATCCGGCTCCAAGGCTGCCAAATTGAGCAGCTTATACAAACGTAAGATGCCGCTTTCCTGCTTCTGATGCAACCTCTTTCCATTCAAACCGCTGTTTCCGGCGTTTGTTTCGCTGGAACTTCATGTTCAGCCGTCTCAAAACGCCGTGACCTTGGTAACCTGAAAGAGTCTGCCAACATACGCCATGAAGAAGGCACCGCGACTCCCTATTTCGGAATCCCATAAAAGGTCGGTATCCGATAAAAACAAGGACCGCTCGGGGACCATGCTGCGCGAATTTTCAGCCGGCGCTCTGGTGCTGCGCCACATGCAGGAGAAATGGTACGTCGCCGTCATTGAGCCCGGCCGCGATGGCGAGCCCGAAGATCGCAAGAACACCATCGCCCTGCCCAAAGGCAACATTGACTCCGGCGAGAAGCCCGCCGAAACCGCCGCTCGTGAAGTGCATGAGGAAACCGGCCTCCAGGCCCGCCTGGTAACCAAGCTCTCTGACATCAAGTATGTCTACTCCCGCAACTGGTCCGACAACGCCAAAATCTTCAAGGTCGTGAGCTTCTACCTCATGAAGTACCAGGCCGGCCAGATCGGCAACATCCAGGAAAACATGAAGCATGAAGTCCGCCGCGCCTGGTGGATGCCCCTGGAAGAAGCCGCCTCCAAACTCACTTACAGCGGCGAAAAACAGATGGCCCAAAAAGCCCTCGCTTATGTCAAAGAGCACGGCGAGCTTTAGTCCGGTTCTCCGTTTTCCTCCGCGCCTCCGCGTCTCCGCGGTGAACCTCCTGTCCCGGTCTCCCGATGACCCGATTCCCGATGATCCGATTGTTTACAATCTCCTCCGCATGCCCATCACCTACCGTCACGACCTCCGCCCGCCGGCCGAAGAGATCGTCAAGCTCTATGACGCCTCTCCGCTCTTCCGCCCCACCAAGGACGTGGAACGTATCCGCCGCATGTATGACGGCTCCAATATCGTCCTCACCGCCTGGGACGAGCACCGCCTCGTCGGCATCCTGCGCGGATGGACTGACTTCGCCTACGACGGCTACGTCTGTGACCTCGCCGTCCTTCCCGATTACCAGAAGCAGGGAATCGGCCGCGAACTCCTCCGCCGTGTTACCGACCATTACGGCTCCCAGGTCCAGTGGGTGCTCCGCGCCTCCCAGATCGCCGTCGACTACTACAAGCACATCGGCTGGGTGCCGATCGAAAACGGCTGGTGCTGGCGCCGCGAAGGTTGATGCGGTATCGTCCCGCGCAAAGGGGATCCCTGTACTCGTGACTTCTTTCGAGTCTCCCCCTCTGAAGGCCCCATCTCGAATCCCGAGCCGGAACAAGCGAAGCGATGTGATGGCGAGTCCGGGGTCCCCGGCAACCCCGGTGTTGGGTTGCTGGGGTGGAAGTGGTGAGAGATCGGCTCCGCTGCCGTCTCGCGTGAGATCACACCGCTTTCATGGTTTCGGGTGCTATGTGATCCCATGGACGACTGCGGTCAAACGGTTTCGCTGTTGCTCT
>JBAIYI010000736.1:0-2909 GCA_037915955.1 Terriglobales bacterium | reverse complement strand
CACAGCCTTGACCATGCCGGCATTTCTTGGGCCCTTAAATAAGACGGTATCGCCCGGCCGCAGCATCGGCAGAAGCTGTTGCTTGAGTTCGTCGGGGTTTGCAACCTGCGTGACGGTGCCCTGCGGCTGCGCGATCTTGAATCCTTCTGCCGTACTCTTCAGGTCGCCATTGCCTACAAGAAACAGATGGCTGAAGCCGCTCTGCCCAGCCTGCGCTCCCACCTGGCGATGCTCCCGCGCCGACGCGGAACCCAGCTCCCGCATCCCGGCAAAAGCAAAGATCTTGCGACCAGACTCCGGTGCGGCCAGAATCGCGGAGCGCAGCGCCGCCTGCACTGAGATGGGATCAGAGCTGTAACTGTCATTGATAATGCGGATACCCTGCGGTGATGACCACATTTCCATCCGGGTCGAACTCGGCGCATAGCCGTCCAGGGCTTGCGCGATCTCATCCACTCTGGCGCCGAGCAGAAATGCAGCCGTGGCGGCAAAACGCAGGTCTGTCACGATCTCGGGCGAACGCGTGCGCACTTTGAGTGTGCGAGTGGTTCCCGCTGCGCGAAGCTCAAGCAGCTGGCCATCTTCCGTCAGCGAGTGCGTTCTTATCCCGAGGCCGGCGCTATTCGGCCCCACGAAATAGGCTTTGCATTCCAGCTTCTTCAGCGGCTCGCTGATGGTGGCTTCATTTTCCGGCAGCAACACCCACCCGTCGCGCGGGACCTGCGCGAACAGTGACATCTTTTCGCGCGCGATCGCCTCCCGGCTTCCGAACGCAGCAAAGTGCGCCAAGCCAATGTTGGTGAGGATGCCGTAGTCAGGCGCGGCAATCTCTTGAAGGCTCTCCATCTCGCCCGGAGCTGAGATTCCAACTTCAAGGATTGCCAGATCTTGCGGCTGCTCCGCCGAAAGGATAGATAAGGGCAACCCAAGCTGGCTGTTGTAGCTTCCGGGCGATGCGAGGACTTTGCGACCTGCCAGCAACGACCGCAACGCGTCTTTCACGATCGTCTTGCCGTTGCTGCCGGTAATGGCCAGAACTTTGCCGAGGTATTCGCGACGCTGCCAGCGGGCAATCGCCTGCAAAGCCCGTAGCGGATCCGGTACCACGATCAGCGGCCATTGCGGATCCACGTCGACCGTGTCGAGGGCCGACTTTGCGACCATCGCCCCCGATGCGCCGTTGCGGAAGGCATCCGCTATATAAAGGTGGCCGTCGCTCTGCTCTCCCTTGAGCGCCACAAACAGCGCACCGGGAGCTGCGCCGCGCGAATCGGTAGCGACCCGGTCCAGAGTGAGCGAAGGCGGACCGTTGCGGAGCTCTCCGTTCGCTTCCGCGGCGAGCCGCTCAATGCTTGCCGGAATCAACAGGCTGCTCCGCTATTGACGTTCATGATCAAGTGAGTTCTATCTTCTATTATGCGGCGAGGCTGCGCAAACCTGCGGCCTGCGCAATCATTTAGAATCAAGGTAACCCCCGACATTTGATGCCCAGCCTTTATCAGAAATGGATGTACTCATGGGAGACGCGTCTTACCACGCGCGACACCAATCGTGTGGTGCGTCCGCTGGAGTGGGGGATTGACTGGGCGCAGCGCTGGCCTCTGCTCAATGGGCATCCGCCACCGTCGCCCGAGGGCTATGAGGATTATGTTCACGAGCTGAATGACAAGATCGTGGCCAACAGTGACCAGTTCTTTTCCTACGTGACCCCGACTGACTTCCGCCTGGAGACCCGCAAGATCGAACTCTTTCCCACCGGAAGCAACGCCAATGAGAAGGTCCCGAAGGGTGACGGCGTTTTTCTCCGCTTCACCTCGCCGGTGCGTACGCCGTTTCCGCAAAATGATCTGGTCAACGCCCGCTGGTTTGAGACCGAAGGCAACCGCGCCGTGGTTATCCTGCCGCACTGGAACGCCAACGGCATTGCTTACAACGCACTCGGCCCGCTGCTCAATCGCTTTGGCATTTCTGTGCTGCGGATGAGCAAGCCGTATCACGACATCCGGCGTCCGGTGGAGATTGCGCGTTCGGACTACGCAGTCTCTTCCAACATCTGCCGCACCATTGACGCGGCGCGCCAGGCAATTCTCGACCTGCGCTCCTGCGTGGACTGGCTCTACCAGCAGGGCAAAACGCATGTCGCCGTGCTGGGAACCAGCCTGGGCTCATGCTACGCATTCCTCGCCGCCGCTCATGACGAGCGTCTGCGCGTCTGCGCCTTCAATCATGCATCCACTTACTTCGCTGACGTCACCTGGACTGGCCAGTCCACCCGCCACGTGCGCGAAGGCCTGGAGCGCGATGGCTTGACACTGGAACGCCTCCGCCAGGCATGGCTCTGCGTGAGTCCCATGGCGTACTTTGACAAGTTTGCCCGCTATCCCCGCAAGTGCCTGATGATCTGGGCCAGGTACGATCTCACTTTCATTCCCGAGCTTTCCAGACAGGCGGAGAAGGGGTTCCGCGATCACGGCGTGGACCTGAAGACCGTGGTCCTGCCCTGCGGCCACTACACCACCGGCGAGACACCGTTCAAATATCTCGACGCCTATCACATGGTGAAGTTTTTGGCGAAGAACTTGTGAGCTGCAGGCTGGGCCGTGTGCTTCTGGGCGCGGTTTCTTGGAAGAGAGCGTTCACCTGGTCCACTGAGCTCCTTCCGGGCATTGATCTGTCCATCAAACCTCTTCGCGCGCCCCATCGTCAAAGAGATTTTGCGGAGGCAATCATGAAGGTTCTCTCAGTTCTGGGAGCGTTGGGAGCGGGCATATTTGCAGCGTCGTGGTTGGCGCGCATGCAGCGCCGCGGAGCCGCCGGACAGAGCTGGCGCGGGCAGCTCATCAACATTAACCAGGCCAGCCAACAGGAACTCATGACCGTGCTTGGTCTGGACGCCGACACGGCCGAAC
>JBAIYI010000100.1:0-4049 GCA_037915955.1 Terriglobales bacterium | reverse complement strand
AGTGGTCAGACCAGTGGTCCTCCGAGGGGAAAACAAATATCTGGGGCACGGTGCCGCAGGTGATCGAAATGCAGAGCGAAGCTGGCGCGGCCGGGGCGCTGCATGGGGCCCTTCAGGGCGGCGCACTGGCCACCACGTTTACCTCAGCCCAGGGACTGCTGCTGATGATCCCCAACATGTATAAGATTGCCGGCGAACTTACGCCGGCGGTGATCCATGTGGCCGCGCGTTCGCTGGCGGCGCACGCACTTTCGATCTTCGGCGACCACCAGGATGTGATGGCCGTGCGGCAGACGGGCTGGGGCATGCTGGCCTCTAACTCCGTCCAGGAAGTAATGGACTTTGCCCTGATTGCCCAGGCGGCTTCCATGGATGCGCGCCTGCCCTTTGTGCACTTCTTCGACGGCTTCCGAACGTCGCACGAAATTGCCAAGCTTGAACAGCTGCAGCCAGAAGACCTGGCGGCCATGATCACCCCGGAGATGGTGGAGCGGCATCGCCGCCGCGCTCTTTCGCCCGAGCATCCATTTGTTCGCGGTACCGCACAGAACCCTGACGTTTACTTCCAGTCGCGTGAAGCCGCCAATCCTTACTACCTGGCCGCACCACTCATCGTGCAGGAAGCGATGGACAAATTCGCCCAGATCGTCGGGCGGCAGTATCGCCTGTTCGATTACGTGGGTGCGCCCGATGCCGAAAGCGTGATCGTGATCATGGGTTCCGGTGCGGAAGTGGTGGAAGAGACCATCGAGAATCTGAACGCACGCGGCGCAAAATATGGGTTGCTGAAGGTGCGGCTCTACAGGCCATTCTCGGTGGAGCATTTCATTAAAGCGCTGCCCTCGACCGTGGAAGCCATTGCCGTGCTCGACCGCACAAAAGAGCCGGGCGCAATCGGGGAGCCGCTCTACACCGACGTTGTCACGGCGCTAAGCGAGGCAGAGTCGGCCGATACTCATTTGGTGCATCCGCTGCCGAAAGTGATCGGTGGCCGTTATGGCCTCTCCTCTAAGGAATTCACGCCGGCGATGGTGAAGGCAATCTATGAAGAGCTGGAAAAGGAGCGCAGCAAGAAGCATTTCACCATCGGTATTTATGACGATGTGACGCACACCAGCCTCGACTTTGATCCCGAGTTTTCCACCGAGGATCCGGAGACGGTGCGTGCCCTGTTTTACGGCTTGGGAGCTGACGGCACAGTAGGCGCAAACAAAAATTCCATCAAGATCATTGGTGAAGATACCGATCTTTTCGCGCAGGGCTATTTTGTTTACGACTCGAAGAAGTCCGGCTCGCTGACGATTTCTCACCTGCGCTTCGGTCCCAAGCCGATCCGGTCGAGTTACCTGATCACGGAAGCCAATTTCGTCGCCTGCCACCAGTTTGCCTTCCTGGAACGACTTGACGTTCTCAAGTACGCCGAAGCTGGAGCCACTTTCCTGCTTAATTCTCTTTACGGTCCGGATGATGTCTGGGCGAACCTTCCCAGCGCTATCCAGCAGGAGATCGTTGAAAAGAAGCTGAAGTTCTACGTGATCGACGGCTACAAAGTGGCCAAGGAAGCCGGCATGGGCGGCCGCATTAACACCATTATGCAGACCTGCTTCTTTGCCATCAGTAATGTGCTTCCGCGCGAGCAGGCCATTGAAGCCATCAAGCGAGCGATCAGGAAGACCTACATCAAGCGCGGCGAGGCCGTGGTGCAGAAGAACTTTGACGCGGTGGACCGCACGCTGCACAACCTGTTCGAAGTGAAAGTGCCTGAAAAGGTCACGAGCACCATCCGGGTCCGCAGCGCAGTGCCAGTCGAGGCGCCTGAGTTCGTGCAACGCGTAACCGGGCCGATCATCCAGGGCAATGGCGATCTTCTGCCGGTGAGCGCAATGCCAGTTGACGGGACATACCCGAGCGGCACTTCCCAATGGGAAAAGAGAAACATCGCGCTCGAAATTCCCGCATGGGACGAAGAGCTGTGCATCCAGTGCGGCAAGTGCGTGCTGGTGTGTCCGCACTCCGTAATTCGCGCCAAGGTTTACGAATCCGACAAGCTGAAAGATTCTCCGGCTGGATTCCTCTCCGCTCCGGCACGCTGGAAAGACATGGGGCACATGAAGTATTCGCTCCAGGTCTCGCCGGAAGATTGCACCGGCTGCTCGCTTTGCGTTGAGGTCTGTCCTGCGAAGAGCAAGACTGATCCTTCGCATCGAGCGGTTAACATGGTTCCGCAGCCGCCGATTCGTGAGCGGGAAAAGAAAAACTGGGAGTTCTTCCTGAGCCTGCCGGAATTTGATCGCGAGAAAGTCTCCTTCAGCCAGGTGAAGGACGTTCAACTGCTGCAGCCGCTGTTCGAGTTCTCCGGCGCATGCTCGGGTTGCGGTGAGACTCCTTATCTGAAGCTGCTCTCGCAGTTATTCGGTGATCGCACCGTCGTTGCGAACGCCACCGGCTGCTCGTCGATTTATGGCGGCAATCTGCCCACGACGCCTTATACGTTCAACAAAGACGGTCGCGGGATTGCCTGGGCAAACTCGCTGTTTGAAGACAATGCCGAGTTTGGCCTGGGAATCCATTTGGCGCAGGAGAAGCAGGCGGAGCACGCGCGGGCATTGCTCACGCGGCTGGCGCCAGTAATCGGCGAAGATCTGACCCGCAATCTCCTTGATGCCGACCAGCATAATGAAGCGGACATCCACGCGCAGCGCGAACGCGTGACGTTCCTGCGCGAGAAGCTGGAGCCGCTGCGCAAAGACAATTCTGAAGTACGCGAGCTGCTGAGCATTGCCGACGCTCTGGTAAAGCGCGCCACCTGGATTGTGGGCGGCGACGGCTGGGCCTATGACATTGGCTATGGCGGGCTCGATCATGTTCTGGCCTCCGGTCGCAACGTAAACATCCTGGTACTGGACAGCGAGGTTTATTCGAACACTGGAGGCCAGGCCTCCAAATCAACGCCGCGCGCCGCTGTTGCGAAGTTCGCTTCCGGCGGAAAGCCGGGCGCAAAGAAAGACCTGGCGTTGATGGCGATGGCCTATGGCAACGTTTACGTGGCACGGGTTGCGATGGGTGCCGGTGATATGCAGACGCTGAAAGCTTTCAATGAAGCTGAAGCGTATCCGGGAACGTCGATCATCATCGCTTACGCTCCGTGCATCGCGCACGGGATTGACCTGGTGCACAGCCTTGACCAGCAAAAGCTGGCCGTGCAGTCCGGACACTGGCCGCTGTTCCGCTACAACCCAGCGCTGGCGGAACAAGGCAAGCACCCGATGCAACTGGATTCCAAGGCGCCCTCAGTGCCGCTGGAAAAGTATCTCTATAATGAGACCCGCTATACGTCATTGCAGCAGGCGCATCCTGACGAAGCAAAGAAGCTGCTGGAACTGGCCCAGCATGATGTGATGGAGCGCTGGAAGATGTACGAGACGTTTGCGGGCATGTCGCCGGATGGCAAGGTGGAGTTGGCCGAAACGGCGAAAACGAAGTAGAAGCACAAGTATCATAATCAAGCAGGAAACACTCAGGTTTGAAGAGTCCGTCACCCCTGCAGTGAGTCCTTGTCGGAGGGACTGAGTGAAGACCGTATTCGTGATTGGCGCAGGCCCGGCAGGATTGTTTGCCGCACAGAAGATTGCCCAGGCAGGGCACCAGACCATCATCTTCAACCGCGATATCAAGCCCGGCGGTCTGGCGGAATACGGAATCTATCCCACCAAGGACAAAATGAAGATCGGGCTGCGTAAGCAGTTTGCCAAGGTGCTGAGCCTGCCGAACGTACACTACTTCGGGCACGTGCCGGTCAGCAATGGATCGGCGATAACGATTTCCGACCTGCAAGAATGGGAACCTTCCGCCATTGTCTTTTCCGTGGGCGCGCAGGGTACCAAGAAGCTGGGGCTGCCGGGAGAGACGGCCGGCGGAGTTTATGCCGCCAAGGATTTCGTCTATCACTACAATCTGCTGCCTCCCTACACGTCACAGAATTTCTCCACCGGAAAAAGGGTGGCGATTGTCGGCATGGGGAACGTGATGGTCGACATTGCGCGCTGGCT
>JBAIYI010000855.1:0-1517 GCA_037915955.1 Terriglobales bacterium | reverse complement strand
GAGAGGTTTCAATCGATCATCCTTGCCACGCCTGCTCCAGCCGCGGCGGCACTGCTGCGCCAGTTCAATCCCACGTTGATTGAGGGACTGTCGCAAATTCAGTACAGCTCATCGGCGGCTGTGGTGCTGGCATATGGCGCGCTTCAGCTTCCTTCTGGCCACGGATTCCTGGTACCACGCACTGAAGGGCGCAAAATGCTGGCCTGCACCTTTGTGCACAAGAAGTTTGACTATCGCGCTCCCGTAGGCGATTGCCTGCTGCGCTGCTTCATCTCCAGTTCGCGCGTACCGGAGCTGCTCACTTATAGTGACGACCAGCTTCAGTCAATAGCATTGACCGAGCTGAAAGACCTGCTGGGACTGACCGCTGCTCCGAAGTTCGCGCGCGTGTTCCGCTGGGATTGCGCGCTGCCGCAATATCAAACGGGACATCTGGACCGCGTGACGAAGATGGAAAGCATCCTGGCGGAAATCCCAGGTATGCACCTGGTGGGAAATTCATTCCATGGAATCGGCATCCCGGATTGCATCCGCTCCGGACGGAAAGCGGCAGAGCAGATTATCGCTTCTTCTTAGCCGTTGTCTTCCGGACGGCTGAAAGCTTCTTCCTGACGGATCTCTTCTTTCCCGCAGATCGCGTCTTTTTCTTTTTGCTCTTCTTTTTAAAGTGCTGAATCCCCGCTCCCGCAAGATCCGCCTGCACTCCTTTGGGAAGTTTGGCAAAAACCATTGCGTGCGATTCCTGAAGCAAGTCCCTGATCTCCGGTTGGCGCAGGGCCGTGATTTCGGTGAAGGCTACCCACTTATTACGGGCCATGTAGGGGGCCGGGATGATGCCTTCGACCTCAATCAGCTCGGCAAATTTTTCATCGGTGCATTTGAAAGCGATGGTGGTCTGGCCTTCGCGAGGTTCCATGTTGGCGACGCAAAACATCTTACCGCCCACGCAGAAGAGCAGATCGTGTCCCCATTGGACCTTTTCGGTCGCGTGCGGAAGGGAGAGGCAGAAACTCCTGACCCATTCAAGGTAAGCGGGCATCGCGCAGGTACTATAGCGGAAGCTGCGATGCCATGGCCACACGGGTCGCCGGCAAGCCCGCATGCTGGACTGCCGGGCGCTGTGAGGAATCAGGAGCTTTCTTTATATGGCTCGGTCGGTTATAGCTTTGTAGCACAGGCACCCTCGCCTGTGCCGGTTACGTCAATATCACGTGAACGTGTGTGCTCACCATCACAACCTACTCGGGTTCGTGGTGCTTGCCGTCGTAATACAAACAATGATCAAGGACTCGCCTCATTATGCAGGGCCAGATCGTATCTTGTATGAAGCGTAATGAAGTACGAACCGCCGTCTCTTCACGGTGCGGCAATTTGCGGCTGCGGATTGTCATGCTTACGGCACAGGCGAGGGCGCCTGTGCTACACAGCTAGCAAACAATTTCCGCATGCAAGAGAGAAACCGCCCGGATAATCAATCGGCGGCCCGCCCCATCCATTCTGGTTAGCTCATCCCTTCA
>JBAIYI010000492.1:0-3109 GCA_037915955.1 Terriglobales bacterium | reverse complement strand
GCTGGGTGACAGCCAGGTGCAGCGCATGAACCTGGTACCGGTGAAGGCGCCGTCGCAGCCTCAGATCAGGACGATCTACAAGCCGGAGAAGGGCCACGTTCTCCTGCTAGCCAGCGGATTGCAACCCACACCCGATGATAAAGTTTACGAACTGTGGCTGCTGCCTGCCGATGGCAGCGCCCCGATCGCGGCGGGCACTTTCCGCAATGATGGAATGATGATGCACAGCTTCGAGACCGCCGGCATTCAGGCTAAAGGCTGGGCCATTACGCTGGAGCCTGCGCCGGGTGGTCCTTCCGCCAAAGGGCCGATTATGTTTGCGCCACCCAGCTAAATGCGTTTCGTCCCACGACTTGTCTCAATTTAATCATCTAGTTGCATTTCGTCCCGCTCACGTCGCTTGAGGAGCGGCGTCAAAGGCAAGCAGCCAGCGAAAAGGACTGCTTCCATGAGACTTCAAACTTCTCTACGTCTGAACTTCATTCGCCTGATGGCGTGCGTGACCTGCCTGATGATTCTGCGCGCCACCGCCTCCGTAAGCGACGATCCCTCAATCAAGGTCAAGGCCGAGATTGCGAGGCTGGAGCAATCGCTGGGGAAGCACCCTTTGAAGGTCGATGGAATGCCGGAGATCGGGAAGGATGTCGCCGACTATCTCGGACAAGCGAGAACGGCCGCGGACGCAGGAAAGCTTTATGTGGCACTGGAGAATGTGGGGCGCGCCACCGACCTGATGAATGGCGTGCGCGCAATGCAGGAAAAAACGGCCGTCGTGAGCAGCGGCCTCGCTGCATTTGAAGCTGAGTGGAACAAGGCAAGCCTTGAATTGACGTCATTGGACGAGAGGTCGCGCCAGCGCAACTGGAGTAGCGCCCCGGTGGCAGTGCGCGCGCTTTCCGAAGTTGCGCAGGGGAGAGTGACTCCGCTGCTGGAAGGCAGCCGCGGCTTTGCAACGTCCACCAAGCCCGCCGATGGCTTGCTCTACATGGGAGAGGCAAAGGGCCAGGCCGAGTTCTCTACCTTCCTCTATCAGTTGAACGTTCCGCGCAAGGGCGATGCGTTTGTTCTGAGGTCGTATCTGTCGGAGCTTCAGAGACTCCAGCAGAAAGTGAATGCAGCCTTTGTGCCGCCTAAGTCCATCGACATGCACCCGCGCTTCATCGCGCTGAACTCGACGCTGAAGCTGGGCCAGGAACTCGATTCCAGCAGATCGTATGCCGGAGCGCTGTATGCGTATCTGGAAGCCACGCGCCATTTCGGCATGCTGGACACGCCAGTGCCGGATGCTGAAAAGCAGAAGCAGTTGCAGGCTACTGTCGTTGCAAAGCTTAAGGCACTGGCCGCTTCCCGCAAAGATGAATCCTTGCAGCAGCTCTTCTTGCAGCGCGCACAATCCTACCTGGTGCATGATGACGGATCCAAGCCGCAGGACGACGAACTGAAGGCCGTGGCTGTGATCGTTGATCGTGTGTTGCCTGCGTACGCTGATGCGCTCAAACCGGCTACACCGGTCATGCGCGCGTCCGGCAAGACTGTGAACATCACCCTGGTGCGCTGGCCCTACACTTGAAATATCTCCGATCCAGCAAGTTTGCTGGTACAGGAAGTGGCGGCAAAGTATCCCGGACAGGTCGATTTTGTGAGTGAGAACTTCGGCGCATCAAAGCTGGCCGATCGCTTTGGCGTGAGAGGTTATCCGGCGGTATTTGTGGATGATGTACTCGTGGCAGCGCCGCATGACTTCGGCTACTTCGGCGAAAAGGATGGCACCGGTCGTTACGCGCCGTGGCGCAATGCGCAGAGCCAGGATAAGTTCAAGGCCGATCTCACACGCATGATCGACCTAATCCTTTCGGGCAGAAAAGATATTGTCAGCCGCGAGCATGCGAACGTGAGCGCCAGCGCTTTTCCCCTTAGCTCCCTGCCCAATTTCACGGTCACTGACCTGAATGGCAAGGCGCTGAGCACGGATCAACTTGCGGGACGTGTGGTGATGGTGGAGTTCTGGGCCACGTGGTGTCCGCCGTGCCGGTCGACTCTGGAATGGCTGGGAGCGCTCAAGCAGAAATACGGCGATAACATTGCAATCGTTGCGCTGGCGGTGGAATCTCCAGAAGACAAGATCAAAGAAACTGTGGCGTCGCTCAGCCCGGATCTGCACTGGGCCATCACCGACGCGCAAACTGCCCAGGCGTTCGGCGATATCACCTCGGTTCCCACGATGTTCCTGTTTGATCGCTCGGGCAAGATGGCGCGGGTGCTCTACGGTGCTCCTCCAAATCTTCATGAGCAGGCGGAGAAGACGCTCAACTTCCTGGTGGCAGGGAGCAGTAGCGGGAGCTTCTAAAAGCTATCTCGCTTTTGTTAGCTGTGTAGCACAGGCGCCTCGCCTGGCGCGCAAGAATGACAATCTAGCCGCCGCAAGTTGCCGCACATTGAAAAGACTGCGTTCTTACTTCATCACATTCCATGCAAGAAACGATCTGATCCTGAATGATGACGCGAAGTCGGCTGGTCCTTGGCCATTGTTTGTACGACGAGTGAAAGCGGTTCGAACTGGGAGTCGGCGTGGAATGAGAAAGCCGAAACGGAAGTAGAAGATCAAAGATCCCCTGCTCAGTGGAGAGTAACCGGCACAGGCGAGGGCTCCTGTGCTACACGAGCTTGTTATCCGATCGAGTCATTTACGAGACAGCTTCTAGCTGCTCAGCTCGGCAGCGCCGAGGGCTGATACGTCATCATCAGCGCGGCAATCTGGTCTGGCGAGAGCCGGTCAGAGCGGCGGAAATGCGGTCGTGCAGGCTCGCCGGATTGTTCACTGGCAAGCAGATCCAGCTCCTTGAGCCCCCAGTAGCGGGTCTGGCCGGCATCGTGCTTCTGGTTCAGGTAGGTGACTTCGTGCTCCGTGCTGAGCGAGAGGGCTTTATCGTAGGCGTCTTCCTCCGAGTCGGCGAAGATCACCCGCGTCTTGCGGTGGATAACGTTGCGGACGTTTCCACCCAAAATCAGTTCTTCAATCAGTTCGGCAATGTACCAGCGAGCGTCGTGGGGTGCGTCGGCCATTGCAATCCTTTTCACACAAGCCGACGAGCTGGCCCGGGATTTTTCC
>JBAIYI010000766.1:0-2644 GCA_037915955.1 Terriglobales bacterium | reverse complement strand
CCCTCGCTGCTCCACACGCAGGACCTTGCCGCTGCATCGGACTCGGATCGGATCCGCCAGTGTGATCTCCGGGGGCAGAGTCATCACGAACTCAATAGGAGCGCCTTCTGCAATCTGGGTGTTCAGGTAAATGAATGCGCCGCGCGAACTAACATCGCGTGTCTGGCCTGCGATGTCCGTCTGGCTTTCTGCCAGGCATTTCACGTTCACAGGAAGCTCCAGCGCGAAACGCCGGGTGGAACGCTTCTCCGGTTGCGGCTGCGCCATAGCGCCTGGGCCCTCCAGAATATGCATCTTTGCCGTTGCCCGAGATTGTAGCGCAATTTTGCGGAATTTCGTTGATCTGGCAGGGGCTAAAGAGAAAGGAAGTTCCTGAGCAGGAGCCGCCCGGATTCGGTGAGAACGCTTTCGGGATGAAACTGCACGCCTTCCACCGGAAATCTCTTGTGGCGCAGCCCCATGATCACGCGTGTTCCATCGTCTTCCCGCGTCTCCGCGCTGATCTCGAGTTCCTGAGGCAGGTTTTCTTCTGACACGATCAGCGAGTGATACCGCGTCGCAGTCAACGGCTGCGGAGCCCCATGGAAGATTGTTCGATCATCATGCTTGATCTGACTGACTTTGCCATGCATCACTTTCGAGGCACGTATGACCCGCCCGCCAAATGCGGCCCCAATCGCCTGGTGTCCCAGGCAAACTCCCAGTACGGGCTTCTTACCCGCAAAATGACGAATCAACTCGATGCTGATGCCCGCGTCATGAGGTGTGCAAGGGCCGGGCGAGACCAGGATGTGGCTGGGATTGAGCTGCTCGATCTCATTGATCTTGACCTGATCATTGCGCCGAACCTCCACCGTTTGACCCAATTCGCCCAGGTACTGCACCAGGTTGTAGGTGAAGGAATCGTAGTTATCGAGCACGAACACCATCTTGCGATGATACCCGATTTTCAGCTCTCATCTGCCCCCGCCAGGCTATGAACAAATGGCGTCAATCTTTATTTTTATCTTTCTGCTGCCCTCTCAGGTGGACCGCCACATAGGTGACAGAGTCCCAGGAGTTGTGGATCCCGTTGAAAAGGAAAATCAATGTTGTGCCCGCAATCATAAAGAGGGAGCCGCCTGGATGAGGCGCCAGCAAGATTCCGCCAATCAGCAACAGTGTGTGTCCACACAGCGGCAGCACTGAGTACCAGAACCAATCCTCGCGATCAGGGGAATAGCCGGTCTGCCTCCTGGCATGCGTGATTACCTGAATCGAATACAAAAGACCCGCCACTCCCAGCACAGCAAATGCGATTCCCGCGGCGGACAGGCTGCTCCATGGCGCGCTGGCTACAGCCGAAATGAGCAGAGCCGCGCAGAAATGCACGATCGTAGGCGTCCCGAATGCCCTTACCTCGAGCATGCTCGGATACATCTCCAGATCCGCGATCAGCGCCATCACTACAAATTGCAGTCCAGTTAGCGCACCGGCAGAGGAACCCACGATCACGTAAAAGTTTTCCCATCGCGAGACAAGTGAAACTGCGCCTTGTTCCAAGTGGTTCTCCTTCGCCCACGTTCTGAGCTTCGGCGACTGCTGAATGTTATAGTCTGGCGAAGACTCAGCCGCACCACAAAAATCAGGAATACGGGGAAGAAACATGATCTCAGCTCAACACCACAGCCGCTCTGGCATTCGCATGCGATCTTTGTTCTTTAGCAGCCTGCTCCTGCTGCCTGCTCTGCTCTCCGCGCAGAGGCTACCCGGAAATGTGGTGCCCGAAAATTACAAGCTTTTCCTCGATCCCAACATCGCCCAGCGCCAGTTCACGGGAGAGGAGACCATTAAAGTCCGCATCACCGCGCCAACCGCCGAGATTGTACTGAACTCGCTCGATCTGGAGATCTCTTCCGCCGAGATCACGGTCGCCGGCAAAGCACGAAAAGCCAAAGTCGCCCTCGACGCGCCCAACGAAATGGTCCGGCTTGCCCTGCCCGAACCCGCTGCCGCCGGTCCGGCAACGTTGCACATCAGCTTCTCAGGAAAACTGACCGAAGGTTTACGTGGCCTGTATCTCAGCCGGTCGCCTCGGCGTCTCTACGCCGTCACACAATTTGAAGGTACCTACGCACGCATGATGTTTCCGTGCTTTGACGAGCCGTCATTCAAAGCCACATTCGATCTCACCGTAACAGCCGACGCGACGGACACGGCCATCTCCAATGGGCGGCTCGTGGGCGATCAGCGCGTTGGTTCCCGCCACAAGCTGACGTTCGCGACCTCCCCGCGGATGTCAACGTATCTTGTGGCTCTTGCCATTGGCGATTGGCAGTGCCTGGAGCGCAATGTGGAAGGCATTCCTGTCAGGGTCTGCTCCGTACCCGAAAAGAAAGAGATGGGCCGATTTGCGCTGGAGGTCGCAGCGCAGTCGTTGCGCTTTTACAACCAGTGGTATGGAATCAAATACCCCTTCGGCAAACTGGATATGGTCGCCATCCCCGATTACGAGTGGGGAGGCATGGAGAACACCGCCGCCATCTTCTACCGCGATTCCGCCCTCCTGCTCGACGAAGCAAATTCATCCGTCTTCAGCCGCCAGGGACATGCTCAAACCATCGCCCATGAGATCGCCCATCAATGGTTCGGTGATCTTGTGACT
>JBAIYI010000064.1:0-1699 GCA_037915955.1 Terriglobales bacterium | reverse complement strand
TTTGATCGGATCGCGAGCTAACCAGAACTCTTTCTCTTCTTTCGAACGCAGTTCATCCGGATCCGCCAGAGAGTGACCGCGGAAGCGATAGGTCAGTGCCTCAATCAGGGTCGGGCCTTCGCCAGCTCGTGCCCGTGCGATCGCTTCTTGAGCCACGGCACGCACAGCTAGGACATCCATGCCATCGACTTCGACGCCGGGCATGCCAAAAGCGGGACCCTTCTTGTAGATTTCCGGATCGGAGGTAGCCCGCTCGTGGGACATCCCGATCGCCCATTTGTTGTTCTCGACGACAAACAGGATCGGCAGCTTCCAGAGCGTCGCCATGTTCAGACACTCGAAGAACTGACCGTTATTCGCTGCACCGTCACCGAAGAAGCAAGCCGTCACTTGATCGGCACTGGTGTCGCCCAAGGCATTACGCCGGTAGGCCGTGGTAAATGCAGCACCCGTTGCGATCGGAATGCCCTCAGCCACAAACGCAAAGCCGCCCAGCAGATTATGTTCGGATGAGAACAAGTGCATCGAGCCGCCCCGACCGCGGCTGCAGCCGGTCTCTTTGCCAAAGAGTTCCGCCATCACCTGACGAGCCGGAACACCAGCACTCAGGGCATGCACGTGGTCGCGATAGGTACTACAGACATAGTCGTCCGAGCGCATCGCCTTGATGATGCCGCTGGCAACCGCTTCTTGCCCGTTGTAGAGGTGGACAAAGCCAAACATCTTGCCGCGGTAATACATCTCCGCACACTTGTCTTCAAAGGTGCGGCCCAGCACCATGTCCTCATAGATGCGCAGGCCCTCCTCACGGCTGACCTGAGCCTGAGAAGCCTGAAAACTAGGCAGTGTACGTTCCTGAACCATAGCGGCGGCGTTCCAGTGATTGAGCACGAGCTTGCCGAGAGTGGGCTAAGCATCGCCATTCATTAGATTAAAGCAGTCTGTCGGGAGCGCTGTGACCCTTGACACCGTCGCGGGCTAGCGCTCGGTGCCTCCGCCCAACCATTGCGAATGACTGCGGACGGATTGGTGGATACTGGCAATGATCCATTCCAGTGTCTGCTACAGAGACAACGTTGATCGCTCAACAAACTTGGTAAGTTGACGGTCAAGTTGGGATGATGAGGTCGGCTTAAGCCGGCAGTTCGGCTCTGGTGGGTGTTCTGTGCGTATTCCTCTCGATTACTACCGAATTCTCTGTGTTGGGGTGCAAGCCTCGGCAGACAAGCTTGTCGAAAGCTACCGCGATCGCCTGAATCAGTCGCCCTCCCACGAGTTTTCAGAACTGGCTTTGCAGGCGCGCCGCCAACTCCTTGAAGCCGCGATCGCTGAGCTGAGTGATCCTGAACAGCGCGATCGCTACGATCGCCGCTTTTTTCAGGGTGGCCTTGACGCGATTGAGCCGAGCTTAGAACTCGAAGACTGGCAGCGGATTGGGGCGCTGTTGATCCTGCTGGAGTTGGGGGAATACGATCGCGTTTCACAACTCGCGGAAGACCTACTGCCGGAGTATGAAGCGAGCCCAGAAGTGCGCGATCAGTTTGCCCGAGGGGATATTGCCTTAGCAATCGCGCTGGCACAGCAGTCTCTCGGTCGGGAATGCCGCCAGCAGGGTCTGTACGAACAGGCCGCCCAGCACTTTAGCCGCAGCCAGTCTGCCCTGACCGATCCGCTGCGCTGCCCAGAGCTGAGTCGCAGC
>JBAIYI010000081.1:0-2021 GCA_037915955.1 Terriglobales bacterium | reverse complement strand
GAGCAATTTCCGCGCCGACGGATACCCCTCCCCGAGGCAGCGCCAGCACCACAACATCGCGCAGCGCGGCATAGGACTTGAGCCGGTTGCCTAATATCGTCCCGGCTTCACTGCGATCCCGGAACGTGAAGTTAGGATTAGTGCTTTGAGTCGCCATGATGAATCTCCTCCCGTAACTCTGCCGGCCGCTTTTACTTTGCGTGGGTCAGCATGTGGCTTTCTGCGAAGGCGTACTCGGAAAGCCTGCGCAGGCCGCTTACGCCGCGAACTTCATTGTCAAACAGGGGAACTACCGCGCGCACCGCGCCCGGGAAGTCTCGCCAAATCTGATTCATGTATGTGTCCTGCATGGCCACGCGGTTCTTCACGAACTCGGGCGAATCCGCGTGAACCTGGTCCTTTTGGATCAGCATGTTCACGATTACCCCGCCCACGGGGATTCCGAAGTCATGGAACCACTGGATGAACCGCTTCACCACCGCGATGGGCAACGCTTCCGGCAAAGTAATGAAGAAGAATGCGGTTTTCTCCTTGTCGGTGAGCAGCACTCGTGCGTGCTCAATGCGGTCCCGGAAGGACAGCAGATAGTCCATCAGAGGGTCCGCTTCCTTCTTTTTAGTAAAGGAAAGCAATTCGCGCAGAGAACGTGCCTCTTCGCGGGACTTGAGCATCTTGTTGACCCAGAGAGAATAGACACTGCTCATGCCAAGCAGCCGCCGCGCATTGGCCGTAGGCGCCGTGTCGAAAACATATGCATCGTATTCATTCTTGAACATCAACTCGACCATGTTTTCGAACATGGCTGATTCTTCGAAAGCAGGATTCATCGTGGCGCTCTCAACAAATGCGTCCGCCTGGGTGGAGATTTCAGCGAACTTCAGGAACCACTGGATCTTCTGCTTGATGTCGGCCTTGGAGCGCTCGATTGTCTCCCTGGTGTCAATTTCGTATGCCCAGAGATTGTTCACGCCATTCACCGGTGTCGGCTTCCCATACACGTTCTGATCCAGAAGGCTGCTCAGGCTATGCACTGGATTGGTGGAGGCGAGAATCGTACGTTTTCCGAGGTCCGCCAGATGCAGTGCCGTCGCCCCGGCCATCACCGTCTTCCCTACGCCGCCCTTGCCACCAAAGAATGTGTACTTCAGGCCCGGCTTGGAGCGCATGAACTCCGCCATGCTCAGCTCAATTTCGCTGCTCATCTCTTCACCTCCGTCCGTTTCCATACATCTGACCGGCCAGCTTCTTAATCATTTCGAGACCGGTAACATCACGTTCCATCTCGGGGACGTACCCCATTACCTGATTGCCGAGCGTCTTCTTGATCTCGTCCATGTATTGGGTTTGCATCTCCACCCGATGTTGGAGATATGGGGGACAGTGGTTATGAAGCAATTCCTGGGGCAGTACCCGATTCACCACGTAGCCGGCCAGCGGTACGTCAAATTTGGCAAACATGCCGGCCGCTTTCTGGGTGTCGGCGATGATCATCCGCTCCGGAACAACCACGAAGAAGAACGCCGTCTTTTTCTTGTCAGTAAGAATGCTGGAGGATTGGTTGATCCGGCCCTTGATGTACTCGAGTTCGCTCAGGATATGGTCTTCTTCGGTGACTTTCTCGCGCTTCATGCGCGCCACCATCTCTTCGTGCTCGCGCATCTCCTGGCGCAACTTGGTGATGCGATTGATCCACTCGTCATAGACCTTGGCCATGGATAGGTAATAAAGGGCGTGGCCAAGCGGCACCAGGTCGTAGATGTAGTAGTCGTAATCGCCCTGCACTACGATATCCACCACCGCATCGAATATGGCCGACTCTTCCATCGCCGGCTCGGCCGATGCAGCCTTGATGTAGTTGTCAATCTCTTCCGGAATCTCTTCGAAGCCGTACATGTCCAGGATTTTCTTGCGAATCTCTTCCTGGTAGGCCTTGATATGGGAGTCGGCGTCGATCTCCTGCGCGAACAGATTCGGCATGATCTCAACGGCTCCTTTACCGAAAATATCGCGCTGGAAGATGT
>JBAIYI010000556.1:0-1813 GCA_037915955.1 Terriglobales bacterium | reverse complement strand
GGCTCTCACCGGTACAGGTGGCGGTGATTCCCATCAGTGAAAAGCATGTGGAATACGGCAAGAAAGTGGCGCAGCAGCTGAAAGACGCAGGCGTGCGCGTGCACCTGGACGATCGCAATGAGAAGATGAACGCCAAGGTCCGCGAGCAGACGATGCAGAAGGTTCCGTTCCTGCTCGTGGTAGGTGAGAAAGAAGCGGAAGCCGGGACGGTGAATGTGCGCGTCCGCGGGCAGCAGAATCCGGAGGGGACGGTGGCGCTCGGGGAGTTTGTGGAGCGAGTGAAGAAGCTGATCGCAGAGAAGAGCGTGAATCTCAGCTGAGTTAACGCTGATAGGGGCTTTTGATCCGTGTTGGTGCGGGTTGAGACAAGCATCAATGCGCCGGTGGAGAGGTGCTTCGACCTGGCGCGCAGCATTGATTTTCACATTTACGGCGCGCGGTCCACACGGGAGCAGGCGGTGGGTGGAGTCACTCGCGGCCTTATAACTTTGCATGAGGAAGTGGAATGGCAAGCCAGGCACTTCCTTTTCTGGTTCAACTTGCGGGTACGCATCACGGAGTATGCTCCACCAGTATTTTTCCAGGATTCCATGGTGCGCGGCCCGTTCAAGTCCTTTCGCCACGGTCATTCGTTCCAAGCGACGGCATCTGGCACGCAGATGACCGACGAAGTGCGATTCGAAGCTCCCCATGGAATGGGCTGGCTGGTTAACCAGAGCGTAGCCGGACACCTGGAGCAATTCCTTAGCGAGCGGAATTTGTCGTTGAAAACTGCATTGGAGTCAGATCAGTGGCGTCAGTACCTTCCCCCGAGAGAAACATAAGTTCGCAATTTTCAGGATTTTCACCCGAAGCCATCTCTTTCCTGCGCGCGCTCAAACGCAACAACCGGCGCGAGTGGTTTCAGCCGCGCAAGGAAAAATACGAGTCGCTGATCAAGCATCCCATGCTGGAGCTGGTGAGCTGCCTGAACGAAGAGATGGCCGCCTTTGCGCCTGAGTACATGACTCCGCCGCAGAAGGCGGTATTCCGGATCTACCGGGATACGCGCTTTTCGCACGACAAGACGCCGTATAAAACTCACATTGCCGCGATTTTCCCCCGCAGCACCGCTAACAAGAACAGTGGCGCTTGTTTCTACTTCCATTTCACGGAAAAGGAGCTGCTGCTGTTCGGAGGGGTTTACTCGCCGGAGCGCGACGAGCTGCTGGCTTATCGCACACTGCTGCAGGAGCACTACGAAGAGTTTCGTGAAATCCTGAAGGAGAAGAAGCTGAAAGTGGCATTCGGCGGCATGCAAGGCGAGCAGCTTACGCGGATGCCGAAAGGGTTTCCGGTCGACCATCCGGCAGAGAGTCTGTTGCGGCAGAGGCAGTGGTATCTGGAAAAGACGCTGGACGCGAAGTTGCTGACTTCTCGGAAGGTAGTGGCCGAGATGGCGCGGCATTTGCGGCTGATGGCGCCATTCGTGGAGTTTCTGAACCGGCCGTTCGTGCGCAAGCCAAAGCTCAAGGCGATGCCGTTCATGGGGTTCTAGAGCGAAAAGATAGATTCACCGCGGAGTCGCGGAGTAGCACGGATCAAGCGGCACAGCCCCTGGTGCTAGAACTCAGACATTCTTCACTGAAAGAACTCCGCCATCGTAGTCGCAGTGGACGAGAGTCCCGGGTGATCACCAACTTTGAGCAAATCGAGAATCAGCCGCAGCGTGTTCTGGTGCAGATAGAGCGTGTTGGAGCGGAAAGCGGTCTTCACGTGAGTTCCCACCAGCACGGTCGCTACCTGGCCGCCACCATTGGTTAGATCGGTATCC
>JBAIYI010000171.1:0-1551 GCA_037915955.1 Terriglobales bacterium | reverse complement strand
GACTGTTTCCGTTGATACGAACGGGATTCATGAATTCTGTTGTGCCCTGTTCTTCTTTGACGCGCCAAACGCCTGCAGGTACTTCTCCGGAAGCGGGCAGCGCTTCAGATCGCGGTCAACAATGATGTGGCTCGTCTCCCCGGTGGCCAGCAGTGCCTCATCGCCTCCGGCGCGCCGGATTTCGTATTCAAAGTGCAGCAGTGATGAGCGAACGTTCTTCAAGCTGGTTCGAATCACCACTTCATCATCATAAAGGGCTGGCGCTTTGTATCGCACCCGCAGGTCCACCACCGGGATGTGGCAGTTGTCGTCTTTTTCCATGCTGCTGTACTCGAACCCGAGTTGCCGCAGCAGCTCCACCCGGCCCACCTCAAACCAGATCACGAAGTTTGAGTGATACACCACGCCCATCTTGTCGGTCTCGGCATACCGGACGCGCAGCCGCGTCTCTCCGCTCAGGTTTAAACGTTCCACTTGGGTTTCCGTTTCTCCAGGAACGAGCTGATGCCTTCCTTGAAGTCCGGCGTCTGCCGGATGGCGGCGTTCTCGCGCACCGCGTTGCCCACCTGCCGGTCAAGCTGCTCTTTGGTGTAACTGGAAAGCAGGGCTTTCGTTGTGCGCAGCGAAGTCGGACTGCTCTCCATCAGATGGGCGGCGAGCTGGTGCGCCCGCGCCATGAGCTGGTCCGGGGCAACGATCTCATTCACCAGACCCAACTGGTGTGCTTCTTCCGCGCCGATAATGCGGCCGGTGAGCAGCAGATCGCGCGCCCGCTTCTCACCGATGTTGGCAATCAGATAACTTGAGACGATCCCCGGCACAAAGCCGATCTTCACTTCCGTATATCCGAACTTGGCTTCCGGCACGGCAAGGGTGAAATCGCAGAGCGTCGCAAGGCCTGTTCCGCCGGCAATGGCCGCGCCGTTAACGGCGGCGATGGTCGGCTTGGGAAAATCGTACAGCGCACGGAAGAGCCCGGCCATCGTGGTTGAATCCTGCAGGTTCTGCTCCGGCGTGCGGCCCAGCAACTGCTTCAGGTTTTCCAGGTCCATGCCGGCACAGAAAGCGCTACCCGCGCCGGTAAGGATCACGATCTGCGCAGCCGACGCTGCCGCCTTCTTCAGTGCTGCCGTAACATCGTCAATCAGCTCATAGCTGATCGCATTGCGCTTGTCGGGGCGGTTCAGGGTGATAGTGGAAATGCCCTGAGCTTCAGAATAAAGAACTGTCTTGTAACTCATAGTTATTGGATAACCGTGTGCTTCTTCGCAATCTCTGCCGACATCTGGATCACTGATTCGAGCGGCTTCTTTAATCCAACGTCTGCTCCATGCTCGCGCAAAGCCTGCACGGCGATCTCGGTCGGGATATTGCCGACCATCTCATCCTGCGCGAACGGACAGCCGCCCAGGCCGCCGATCGCAGAATCAAACCGGCGGCATCCGGCATCGTAGGCCGCCAGAACTTTCTCCGCGGCTCCCGCACGCGTGCTGTGCAGGTGAACGCCTATCTCGAGATGGTCGTACGCGCCGATCACTGCGGAGACTAAAT
>JBAIYI010000819.1:0-3550 GCA_037915955.1 Terriglobales bacterium | reverse complement strand
AAGAAAAGGTGATTACGGTCGGAACCGCGTCGAGCGTGACGTTACGCCGTCTGCCAAGTTAATCCTGCTTGTCGATGGGTTCCGAAGAGAGGGTTGGCCGCGGTTTGTAATGCCGCTCCGCGTTGCTGCGCGCTGGCCTACGGCAGTAAGGAATAGTTCTTTGGTTCAGCCTACCCACGGTTCTCAGCGCGCCTGCGCGCAAGCGCTCAGCGCGCTTTCACCGTGGGCTAAGCTCACGGCGCGCCTGACGGCGCTCAGAGCGTGGACGGCGCTCAGTGGATGTTCAGGCAGTGACTTCAGCGGCGTAGGCCGTTTAATCACTTCAATCCGGAACTGTGGCAAGAGTTGCGCTATTTATTTGTTTTTTCATCGCTATTTTCCGCTTGACATAAAGCGCACCATAGGCGAATATGCAATGCGAGCTATCAGCCTTTGGCCGTTCGTCTTAGGGCACGAAGGCGCTTGAAACACTTCGGGGCGGGCCGGAAACATCTCTTCGCCTGCGCCTGATATCGGTATCCCCGCTGAACAACACACCCTGCGAAAGGATCCCCTCGTATGTCACTGAATTTCCAAGAGTTTTCCCCGGATTTGAAGGGTTATCTGATGGACCTGCCCAAGCTCTCGCGGATGGAGAGGTTTGCGGTGCTGACCAGGCAACGACGCGAGTTGGGCTGGAAAAGCGTGGCCTTCCTCTATGGGGTGGAACGGCTGGAAAAGCAGGATTGGCAGATCCCATGGGAGGAGCTGGAGGCGATGAATGCAGGGCCAACGGAACCCGCCCAGAGGACTGCTGATGGGGAGGTGATGGGCGAGCGGTCCGGCATAGAAGGTGGTGAAGGGGCCGGGAATCCGGAGGAGTGGAGTGAGGAGGAATTGCAGGCCGCGCAGGCAAACCGGATGGCAGAGGTGCAGCGACAGCAGGCGGCGGCGCTGAAGAGAGCGCTTGAGCTGAACCATGCGGAAGGCAACAGAGACAGCCGGGGACCGAAGGTGAACCCGATCCCAGTGGGCGCAGACCTGAGCGAATTCCGCTATGAGCCCGACTACGTGCTGGACAATGAGGGGCGGGTGCGGCACGTGATCTCAGTAGAACATCAGCTGGAGAGAAGGCTGATGGAGAAGTTCGGGATCCCGCATATGCCGTTGCTTCTGCACCAGCAGATTGCGTTCCACAAGCAGCAACTGGCGAAGCTGGAGAAGGCAGACCAGTCGCCGCGGTGCGAGCACATTTTTCCGGATGGCACGACGTGCAGGTCTCCGAGGATGAAGACCGGACGGCTGTGCTACGCGCACGACAGGATGATGCAGGTACGTCCGCAGAAGCTGAAGCTGCTGCCGGCCGAGGACGCGAACGCGGTGATGATGAACCTGATGGAGATTGGCAGAGCGCTGGTGGACGACGAGATAACCGAGAGGAAGGCCGGGCTGTTGATGTACCAGCAGCAGCTGGCGCTGATCGCACTGAAGGGGGTGACATTCAAGAAGACGGACCCGGCGGAGATGGTGAGAGAGCTTCCCAGGGCAGAGAGATTGGACCAGCAAAGGGCGGTGACCCGAAAACCGGAACGGGTGCTAGTGGCTGTGGAGGGCCGGCTTTCTGCGAACCGGAGCGAGGACGGCCCGAGCGACGCAACAGCGCCGGCCGTGGTGGGGCAGAAACGGCCGCCACAGAACGTCACGCTGGATGCGGATTACGCGGAGGCGCAGGCGGGGTCGCCGGGGATGAATGCTGTAAGTCGTTTAGATTTGGGGATGACGGGGGAGGGGACGGGACTGCGGAGATCGCCGGAATCGCCGTAATCCCACCCCGGTAATCGCGCGTCATCGCCGGAATCGGAAACGCAAAAGCCGGTTCGCCGCAGATAAATGGCAACGAGAGGGTAGATGAATGCTCCCGCCAATCCGTGAGACGCGGCATGCCGCGTCTCTACCTCACGATGGTGAAGCAAGCCGAGTTCGTAGTGGTGATAGGGATCCCTCGCTCCGCTCGGGACTCAACAGCAGCTCCGCTCGGGACTGAACAGCAGCTGCGCTGGGGACTGAAACATGAGTTGGGAATTCGAACGGTGCAGCAGAGCAAAACTATAATCATGTCCACGCCTATGGTTACAGGGAAGAAGGAAAAGACGGTTGAGCAGAACGCCGGGCAGAAGGTGGAGCAGAAGATTGAGAAGCTGCGCACTGAAATTCGCCGGCATGAGCACCTTTATTACGTGCTGGACGCGCCGGAGATTTCCGATGCCGATTTCGACCGGCTCATGCAGGAGCTCAAGAAGCTGGAGGCGGCGCATCCGGAGCTGATCACGCGCGATTCGCCTACGCAGCGCGTGGGAGGAAAGCCGCGCGAGGGCTTCGTTAAGGTGGAACACTCGCGGCCCATGCTTTCGCTCGACAATGCCTACAACGAAGAAGAGCTGCGCGACTGGGATCGTCGCGTACACGAACTGGCGGGCGCGGAGAAGCTGGAGTATGTGGCTGAACTGAAGATGGACGGCATGTCACTGGCGCTGACGTATCGCGGAGGCCAGCTGCAGGCGGGAGTTACGCGAGGCGACGGTTCGGTTGGTGAGGAGGTGACTTCAAACGTCCGGACGATCCGCTCGGTGCCGCTTTCGATCACCGCCGCGACGCTCAAGAAAGCAGGCATTCCGGAGGACTTTGAAGTGCGCGGAGAGGTCATTATGCCTGCGGCGGCCTTTGAGCGTATGAATGAAGACCGCGAGGCGCAGGGGCTGAGCAAGTTTGCCAATCCGCGCAACGCCGCGGCGGGCACCATCCGCGTGCTGGAGCCGAACATTGTGGCCCAGCGCCGGCTGGATTTTTACTCCTACTTCCTGCTGGTGAACGGCAAGTATTTTCCTGACAAGCAGAGTGAGGCGCTGAAGGCGCTGCAGACTGCCGGGTTCAAGGTGAATCCGCAGCACGCCGTGGCACACGACATTGACGAACTGCTGAAGTTCATTGCCAAGGGCGAGGCCGTGCGGGAAAAGCTGCCTTACGAGATTGATGGCGTGGTGATCAAGGTGAACTCCATGCGAACGCAGGACCGGCTGGGCTTCACCGGCAAGGCGCCGCGCTGGGCCATCGCTTATAAGTATGCAGCGCGAAGCGGCGTGACGCAGGTAGAGGACATTGTGCCGCAGGTGGGGCGCACGGGAAGACTTACCCCTGTGGCATGGCTGAAGCCGGTGTTTATCGGTGGAACGACGGTGAGCCGGGCCACGCTGCACAACATGGACGAGATCGTGCGGCTCGACGTGAAGATTGGCGACTGGGTGATGGTGGAGCGCGGCGGTGACGTGATTCCGAAAGTGGTGAAAGTTGTGGATGACAAGGAACATCCACGCGGCCATAAGAGATTTCACATGCCGGAGCGCTGCCCGGTATGCAAGAGCGAGATTCGTCACCATGATGACGAGGTGGATTACTGGTGCGTGAATATCAACTGCCCGGCGCGGCTGCAGGGCAGCATCCTGCACTTTGCCTCGCGCTCCGTGATGAACATTGACGGCATGGGCGAGTCCATTGTGAACCAGCTGCATGAAGC
>JBAIYI010000454.1:0-3435 GCA_037915955.1 Terriglobales bacterium | reverse complement strand
GAAATCGGAACCGGCACCGGAAGCTGCAGCCAAAACCTCGCCTGTCAGCAAGAGCGCTGCACCGTCTGCCCCGCCGCGGCGTGACTACGCCGGCCCTCAAGAGATCATCTCCATGGTTCCGCGCGCAACAAATCGCGTACAGACGATTTTGCGCCCGGATATCGCGACTCCACCCGCGATCAAATTCCCGTTGCGGTTGCAGAGCATGGTTATGATCAAGGTGCCCACATCACCTGAGGTCGCGAAAAACACCCTTCATCCGCAACTTCAGGTTCCAGCTCCGCCGCGCGTCGAGATTCCGGTGATGACCAGGACTGTTGCCAACCCGGAACTGATGCTTATGCCGGTGAAAGCTGTCCCGATTCTGCCTGAGGCTGCCAGCCCCGCGAAGGCGTCCGCTCAAAATGTCGCGAAGCCGGAAGCAGAAAAGGGACCGGCAGTGGTGGATTTGCGGGGTACGTCCAGGAAATCGGCAATCGTGCTGAACGCCGTGAACGTAAGTCCGGACCCGCACGTGCAAATTCCAAATGCGCAATTGGCAGGAAACTTTGTGGTTGGCCCACCGGTGAAAGTAACCGTGCCCGCGCTGTCTGCGAGCAGCACGCCGGCAGCGAAGACCACGGCTGAACCTAACGGCGCAAAAAAAGACGACGCTGTGCTGAACGCGGCGCACGGCTCTGCAAGTAATCCGAGCCCCAGCCATGTTCCTTCGACGAATGCGGGAACCACAGACCCGTCGAAGGGCGCAGGTGCGGCCGCCGGTCCGGTGAAAGGACCGGGCACAGGAGTCACGATCAGCTCTGCGGGAGGTGGCGGAGCTGGCACAGCGCTTGGAGTCGCAGTTTCAGGCGCCGGCTCCGGCACGGGCGGGAATGCCACTGCGAGAGTGAACCCGATCAAGCGTACTTATGGCCTCATGATCACGGGTGGCGGCGGAAGCGGCGGCGCCAGTCGTGACATGGGAGTGTTCGGGCGCTCGGAGATTGTTTACAGTGTCGTGATTCCCATGTCTGACGCTGGCTGCCCCAGCGACTGGCCCATGCAGTATGCGCTGCTGAATCCGCGGCCGCGCGGAGCAAGCCTGCTGGAGCCGCCGGTCGCGACAAAGAAGTTCGCAGCCATTGCGAGCGATAACGAACCCGCGCAGCAGACGTCGCCGGTGTTCGTGCGCGGGGTTATTGATGAGAAAGGCAAGCTGGTTGGTCTGCAGACCATCATGGTCCAGGATCCCCGCGGGGAAATTGCCGTTCGCACTCTGGAGAAGTGGGAATTTTTGCCGGCGCTGCTGGATGGAACGCCGGTGGCAAGCAAAGTTTTGATCGGAGTGATTGTAGTAGCAGCAAAGTAGGGCATGAGCATATGAGCACGCCCAGGTGTGCTCGAAGTTTGGTGCTGGAAAAGAAAAATTGTCGAAGAGGAGAATACCTTGATCAACCCAACCACAGTTCGAATCATCGCCGGGATTATCTTCGTGATCCTTGTGTTCATCATCGTGGCCCGGCGCAAGAGGATGGCATCGCGGCGCAGACGGACGGTCTGAGCGTTCGCCGAAGTGCGCCAGCGGTTCGCAGCAAAAGGCCCGAACCCGGGCTCTTCAGCGTGAACGCTTCTCTCCGCGTGCATCATCGGTGGTAACCGGTTGGATCGCGATGTGGCGCAGAGCCACGCCCGTTGTACAACGGTCGGCTGCCGAATTGCTGAGTACGCGTAGCCAGGCTTTAGTGCTTTACGATCGCATTGTAGCCGTCGCCGGAGAGGCGAGCACGCATCGCCTCGGCATCCTTTGGGTCGGTAAACGGACCCACCTGTACATGGAATAGCGCGTCAGTGGCTGAGTTGGCCACGAAGACCGGATACTGCTTCTTGCCAAGAGCAGAAACCAGAATGTCCGCGTCCTCGCGCTTGGAGACTGCGGCAACCTGAACCGTATACGTTCCAGCGGGGTTGGCTTTGATCTCTGTAGGAGCCGTTGATGATGTCCCGCTATTCGCCGCTGTGCTGGTGGTAGATGGCGTCTGCGAATTGTCCTGCGCCGGTTGTCCTGGAGCCGAGGAAATAGGAGTGTCCGCTGGCTTGGCTACTGCTGAAGGCTTTCCGGCGGCGCTGCCCCCCGTTGCCACGGATCCGACGATCTGCGTGTGGCTGCCTGCCGCGGTGCTTTTGCCCAGCAGGTACCCCATGGTGAAGAACACGGAGCAGACGATCACCAGGCCGAAGAATATTCCCAGCAGCTTGCCCGTACTTAATGTAATTTCGGTGTCTTGTTTCGGCGAGTCCAAGTCTTCGTCACGCAATACGGCCTTCCCGTGTCCCAGGTCCATTTCTACTCCAGCTCTGCTTTTTCGCCCAGTTTAACCCTGTTTGGCCTGATTTCGACCACTGTATTTCTCCAGTGCCGATGAGAGCGAATTGAGAATATCAATGGGCAGCGGGAACACGATGGTGGTGTTCTTTTCCACACCAATTTCCGTAAGAGTCTGGAGATAGCGGAGCTGAAGCGTGAGAGGCTCTTCAGCCAGCATCCTCGCAGCGTCTGTAAGGCGTTGTGACGCGGCAAACTCGCCTTCGGCATGAATGATTTTGGCGCGTTTCTCGCGCTCCGCCTCGGCCTGCTTCGCCATGGCACGCTGCATGGTGTCCGGCAGGTCCACCTGCTTGATTTCCACGTTGGCCACCTTCACGCCGTAAGGCGCGGTGTGCTGGTCAAGAATGCTCTGGATGCGAGCATTTAACTTGTCGCGGTGGGCGAGAAGTTCATCGAGATCCACCTCTCCCAGGACCGAGCGCAGCGTGGTCTGCGAAAACTGCTGCGTCTGCCAGTAATAGTTCTGCACGCGCACCACCGCCTGCGAGGCATCCACCACTTCCCAGTAGATGACCGCGTTTACCTTCAGGGTCACATTGTCACGGGTAATGATGTCCTGCGGCGGGACTTCCAGCGCCTGCTGGCGAAGATCGACGCGCACCATCCGGTCAAGCGGTGCAAATACCAGGATCACGCCCGGCCCTTTTGCGCCATAGAGCCGGCCAAGGCGGAAAATTACGCCGCGCTCATACTCGCGCAGGATCTTGATGCAGTTGATCAGATAGAGAAATACGATTACGACAACTACAAGGGGAACAAGTTGCACGTGCGCCCTCCAATGAGGCCATGGTTGATCCGCCCGGATTTTATGGCATCCGGCCGGACGCGACAAAGTGAAAAACTCAGGCTTTGGCTGACTCCAGCGTAACAGATTGCGCGGCCGGCTCTACGCGCAGTACCAGATCCTGCACGCCGCGCACAATTACCGCCTGTCCCACGTCCATGTTGGTGCTGGCCACGGCGTCCCAGAGCGCGCCACGGACAAAGACCTTTCCGCCAGGCGCCATCGGCGAGCGCACTACGCCGATTTCACCGATCAGGCTTTCCGGACCAGTAACGACCTTGTTGCG
>JBAIYI010000166.1:0-2954 GCA_037915955.1 Terriglobales bacterium | reverse complement strand
CGCTGAAGTTGTAGCCCAGCATCCATTGCAGCAGCAGGCCGCCGGTCATGGCGTACAGCGTGGGAAAGATCAGCACCAGCGCCTCTGTGACGGAATGGAACACCATATAAAGGAGCAGGAAGATGGCAAAGAAGACGATGGGCAAGATGATCTTGAGCCGATCGCGGGCGCGCAGCTCAAACTCATACTCGCCCGACCACTGGTAGGTGTAGCCGGCCGGGAGTTTGAGTTTCTGGTTGAGCAGCCTGGTGGCGTCATTCACAAAGCCGCCGTAGTCTTTGGTGTTCAGGTCCAGATAGACGTACCCGGTGAGCATGCCGTCTTCGTCGCGGATCATGGCCGGCCCGCGCGAAAAAGAGATGGTGGCCAGCTCGCCGATGGGCACCTGCGCTCCGCCCGGCGTGCTCACCAGCACGCGCTTCAGGCTCTCAATGTCGCTGCGGAAATCGCGCTGATAGCGGACGTTGATCGGATAACGCTCGCGGCCTTCCACGTTCTCGGCAATGTTCTCTCCGCCGATGCCCGAGCTCACGGTGCGCTGCACGTCTTCAATCGTTAGGCCGTAGCGCGCGGCGGTGGCGCGATTGACCTCAACATTGATGTAGAAACCCTGCGACACGCGCTCGGCGAAGATCGCCCGCGCTCTGGGATGGCCGGAGAGAATCTGCTCAATCTGCGCGCCGATCTGTTGGATGGAATCCAGGTTCGGCCCCTGGATCTTCATGCCAACCGGCGTCTTGATGCCCGTCAACTCCATGTCCAGCCGGTTCTGGATTGGCATGGTCCAGGTGTTGGAGAGCCCGGGAAACTGGAGCTTGCTGTCCATCTCCTGGATGAGCTTTTCGTACGTCAGGCCTTTGCGCCACTGCTCCTGCGGCTTGAGCACGATGGTGGTGTCATACATGTCAAGCGGCGCGTTGTCGGTTGGGCTGTCGGAGCGTCCGATTGCGCCCAGCACGCTCTCCACTTCCGGGAAGCTGCGGATGATGCGGTCCTGCTCCTGGAGCAACGCCGTGGCCTGCGTGATGCCGATGCCCGGCAGCGCCGTGGGCATATATAAAGACGAGCCTTCCAGCAGCGGCGGCATGAACTGGCTGCCCAGCTTGAAGGCCAGCGGAAAGGTGACTGCCAGAAAAATGAGATTGAGCGCCAGCGTGATGCCGCGATGCCGCAGGCACCAGCGCAGCACCGGCAGATAGACGGCCTGTGAAAGACGTGCGAATGGATTCTGGCTTTCCGGGCGCAGCCGTCCGCGAATCCACATGACCATGAGCACCGGGACCAGCGTGATGGCCAGCACCGAAGAAAAGCCCACGGCCAGGGTCTTGGTCCAGGCCAGCGGACGGAACATCCGGCCTTCTTGCGCTTCCAGCAGGAACACCGGAAGAAAGGAGACCACGATGATCAGCAGCGAGAAGAACAGCGCTGGACCGACTTGCTTTGCGGCGTCGATCAGAATGCGCCGCCGCTCCGATGCGGGCATGTTGGGGCCGTTGAGCGGATGCTCTGACAAGTGCCGGTACCCGTTCTCTACCATCACGATTGCCGCGTCCACCAGTACGCCGATGGCCAGCGCGAGACCTCCCAGCGACATGATGTTGGAAGTCACGTGCAGGTAGTACATAGGAATGAAGGACATGAGCACGGCGAGTGGAATGGTGAGGATCGGAATAAAGGCGGAGCGGAAATGAAACAGAAACACAATGCACACCAGGCTGACGATGATCGCCTCTTCCAGCAGGTTGAACTGCAGCGTGCGGATGGAGGCGCGAATCAACCCGGAGCGGTCATACGCAGGCACAACTTCCACGCCCTGCGGCAGCGAGGGCTTGATCTGCTCCAGCTTGCGCTTCACGCCGTCAATCACCTGCAGGGCGTTCATGCCGTCACGCATCACGACGATGCCGCCCACGGTCTCGCCTTCACCGTTCCACTCCGCCACGCCCTCGCGAATGTCCGGCCCGAAGGTGACCGTGCCCAGGTCTCTCACCAGAACAGGCGTGCCGTTTTTTGTGGCGACGGGAACATTCTCCAGGTCGGCGAGCGAGCGCAGGTAGCCCAGCCCGCGAATCATGTAACGCGCGCCGCTCATCTCCAGCACGCGCCCGCCTACTTCATTGGTGCTGCTCTTCACCCGGTCGATCACCGTGGAAAGCGGGATGCCGTAGGCCAGCAGCTTGTTGGGATCCACGTTGACCTGATACTGCTTCACGAACCCGCCGATGGTGGCGATCTCCGCCACGCCTGGCACGGTGGCCAGCTGATAACGAAGCTGCCAATCCTGGATGCTGCGCAGGTCCGCCAGGCTGTGCTGATGCGAGCGGTCAATCAGCGCATACTCAAACACCCAACCCGCGCCCGTGGCGTCCGGGCCGATCATGGGGCTCACTGCGGCAGGCAGTCGCCCGCGCATCTGCTGCAGGTACTCGATCACGCGCGAGCGTGCCCAGTAAAGGTCGGTTCCGTCCTGGAAAACGACGAAGACGTAGGAGTCGCCCAGCATGGTTTGTGCGCGCACGGCTTTCACCCGCGGCGCGGCCAGCAACGTCGAGACAATCGGATAAGTGACCTGGTCTTCAATCACGCTGGGCGGCTCGCCCGCCCAACTGGTGTGGATGATCACCTGCACGTCAGAAATATCTGGCAGTGCGTCCAGCGGAATGTTCTGCATGCACCAGATGCCGATGAGCGTGAGCAGGAGCACGCCGGTGAAGACGAGGAAGCGGTTCTGTTCGCACCATTCAATGATTCGCGCGATCATCACATGCCTCCGGTTGCGGTCAGGTTCATGCGGCGTGTGGCGATCACTTGGCCGTTCTTCTTTCCAGTGATCGTCACCTGCCAGGTGCCGCCGGAATCAAGCTGCGCGCTGCCTTCGTACAGTCCACTGGGCTTTTCCGTGAGATCGACCGAGGTTTTCATCGCCGCCATGCCCATGGAGGGCATCGCCGGCA
>JBAIYI010000882.1:0-1704 GCA_037915955.1 Terriglobales bacterium | reverse complement strand
CCACCGCAGAGATTGTTGGCCGCGATGATGTAAGTCACCATCTCGTCAACCGGTCCGATGGCAGTCGTCTTCGGCTCGGCAGCAATCGTCTGCTGTCCCGTCATCTGGACTGAGCCCAGTGGCGGATCAATGGCAGCCTGGTGCGCATTTTCCGCTCTCCAGAAGAGAGTGGTGTTGGCAGGAACGATCACTTTATCGTCAATGCGGCGATATTTGAGTTCGATCGGGTCCGCCTTCAATGCGGTCTGGACTGTCGGGTCCACATGTACGGTCTGGCTCTGGGTCACAATTCCGCCCGGGCCTTTGGCCGTGAACACATAGGTTGTAGTGTGGGTCGGATTGTCAGTCCGCTGGCCACTCGGCGCAACTTCCACCACCGGTGATGCCGCGATAGTCGTCTCGGCAGCCTCGGCTGAGGTCCAGGTCAGGGTTACCGGCTCGGCGCATTTCACGTCATTCTTGTCGACGCTGAATGTTCCGGTTACCGGCAGAACCGCAACCGTGGTGCTGGGACCACCGGAGTTGAAGCGTGCACGCGTGTTCTTCTTGCCTGCGCTGTGCCACTTTTCATACCGCGTGGTATTGTGACCCACGTTCACGATCACCCGCTCATTGTTCTTTACTTCGATCTGTCCCGAATAAACCGGCTGGGTTTCCTTCGGGTTCACAATGAACAGCTGATACGTGCCGATGGGAAGAACCAGCTTCTGCGTCGGGCCAATGTTGTTATTGAATTCATCAACATGGCCTACGAAGAACTCAGGCTTCATCCCATTGATATAGACGGCAGCCTTGTCATTGGCAGTGCCTTCCAACTGGACTTTGCCCCACGGGCCGGTATCACTTCCCGGGAGGGCTTCCAGGCGGGCTACAAACTCAGGGTTCTTGCCCGCTTCAAACTGGCGGGTTTCCACCTGCGGCTTGAAGCCGTAGTTATAAACACCGATCGTGTGCTGACCCGGTGTTACTGTGATGGTCTGGCTGCGGTGTGCGACGGGCTGCCCGTCCACAAAGATATAAGCTTCTGGCGGGCTTACCCTTACCTTCACCGTCGCATCCTGCGCGAGCGCGAATGACACGCCGAACGCAAGCAGCGCCGCAGCAACAAAGAGGCGACGAACCGTCTTAAACATATCCAACCTCCTGTCCCCCGCCAGACTAAGCAGCCACTCATCTTCCGTAGTCGCTTGCGGCTGGGGTACGTGCAGTCGTCTGAGGACTTATGACTCCTGAACCACTCCTCCATCACAAGAATCAAACTTGCGGAGGTGCAAAGCTACTGGCAAAAATGCCAGTCTTGAACGCTTGCGAAGTGCCTGAATTCAAAGGCTGGAAATGGGTTAGGGACGAGCGTAAGAGCGCTCTTGCTTGGGCCTTTTAGCGAACCTGCTTAGCGGTAATATCCCTGGCGTGCCAGAACAAGCACATGAGGATGGGTCTTTGCCGCCTCAGGCGTGAGCCGAACCGTAAGGCGGCAAAACTTGCCTTTCGGTTTGCTACTCTGCGGTTTGTAGATCAGCGTATAGCGCATGCGCAGGTCATCAATGAGCGCGCTGAGTTGCTCACGGGCCCGCCGGCCGGAGCTTTCCACCACCTCGCCTCCGCTGGCCTGCGCGTATTGGTGGACTTCGCCCGGAGGATAACGAAGGTTATTCATCATGGTCTCTGAAGCCTTGGAAAGCCGCAGGGAAAATTCGCTGTCAG
>JBAIYI010000806.1:0-2980 GCA_037915955.1 Terriglobales bacterium | reverse complement strand
CTGTTTCCCAATTTCGATCGCATCAAGTTTCTGCGCGCCCGCATCCCGCAGGAGCGGCTCCGCAACTCAGACATCCGCGTGATCATGACCGCCACCGACATTCAGCATGGCGCCGGACGTTTCTTCTGCAACCGTTCGATCGACGAGCTGTTGAAAGATCCTGAAGTGCACCAGGAATTTGTGCGGCGCGAGGTGGAGCAGCCTTCCGATCTGGTGCACGCCGCCGTCGCTTCTTCTTCTTATACCTTCGCCTACGAAGCGGTGCCGATGGATGGCCGCCTCTGGACCGACGGTGGCATCATGACCAACCAGCCAATCCTTCCCGCGCTGCGTCTGGGCGCCGACGTGATCTTCCTCGTGCTCATGTCACCGCTGGAAGGTGAAGATACTTCAGGGCAGATCAAAACCTTCCTCGACGTCGGCGTGCATGCAGTGGACATCCTGATTTCCAAAAACTTCAAAGCCGACATCGCGCTGCTTAACAATTTCAACCGGCTGTGCTGCGCCTACGCCTCGGAACTCGGCGTGGAGCCGGAGCAGGTGGAGTTGCAGATCGGTAGCCAGCGTTATCGCTACGTTGAGGCCTTCCACATCGCGCCCCAGGAGCCGCTCAAGGCCAATACCTTGGATTTTGATGGCGACATTGTGGGGCCCGTAATCGTGCAGGGCTATCGCGATGCGCGTCGGGTGATCGTCAACTTCCTGGAATATGAGCGTACGCGCCCGTCGCGGGAGTCGCGCCGTCTGGTGAGGCTCTCGGCCGAGCGTCCTGAGGGCAACTTCCATTACTCTAAACGCGCCGACGCCGCCGTTCCCTGATGCGGTCCAGCGTAAGGATGGTCCCCACCCACATGGCTGCGGCGAGATATCCGGCAATCACGTCACTGGGATAGTGAACACCCAGGTAGATCCGCGATAAGCCGATGGCAATCACCAGAACACCCGCGATCACGCCGACGAGAACGCGCAGAAACATTGGCCGCACACGGTCGGCAATGAGGCCTGCCAGCACAGCGTAAAAGCAGAATGAAACCAGCGCGTGGCCACTGGGAAAGCTGTAAGAGTGCGGTGCGTCGCCAAAAAAGGGAATCGGCCGCTGGCGGTGAAAACTGTATTTCAAGACCACATCCAGAATCACTCCGCCCAATGTGGCAACAGCAAGCCAGGCAGCCCCGCGTTTCCAGCGCAGCCAAAGAAAAAGCGCGATGGCCAGGACGAGTTCAGCGATCAGCACGTCATAGCCAAGCAGAGAGATAAACATCATGGCGCGCGTCATGGCCGGCGAGGCGAACTGGTGCACCCAGCCGCGCACAGCAGCGTCAAATTTCAGCGTCTGACCTTCGCGCATCTCCGTCGCCAGCCAGGCAAAGAGCAGGAGAGAGAGGATCGAGACGGCCAGTGCGCTTGCCGTTGCAATTTCGATCAACGTGGCTGGTTTGAGTTCCTGCTCCGGCTCGGGTAGAGGCTCCGTGACGCTCATTGCGAAGCCTTTCTGCGTCGTAAGAGCGAGCGTCGGCCTGCAGATCGTCCGGCCCACTCCGAGACGGTCTGGTCCAGCCTGGTCAGCAGGGCTGAGTTGTCCTGGAGTGGATATCCGGCCAGCGCTTCGGCATAGTGTGGCAGGTTATATAGAAATGATTCGATCTTCTCTTTGCTCAGCTCTTCCCAGAATGCACCGTATCCCTGCTGCGCGAGAAAGTAGGCGTTAAATATCTGTTCGAACTGGTGCTTTACCGGGATCGCCAGATAGGGCTTCTGCAGATGCAGCGCTTCGCTGACCAGCGAGAACCCGGCATTCGCGACAATCCCTTTGCATGAGGCGAGATCGGCAAGAAAACCCTCCATGCTCGGCTTTTTGTATTCGATATTGCCATCGCGCCCGTCACGACCGAATCCATAAGCAACAAAGTCGCAACGCACCACACGCAACATCTTCGCCAATTCCGGTGAAGGCGAAGTCACATAGACGAGGACGTGGTTGCCGGAGGAGGGCTTGGTCTCCAGAACTTCACGCCGCAGAATCGGCGGAACCAGGAAGGTGCTCTTCTTCGTAGCGCGAGCGGGAAAGAATGACGTCACAAAGTAAGCCTGGGCGTGCGGCGTCATCAGCCGGGTAGCGATCCTGGCCGCGGCTGCGTCGCGCCGGTGCTGGCGCGGAAGCTTTATGTCAGTGTTGGTGAGGCAATGCTGGTTGTCGATGGAGATCACAGGGATTCGGCGATGATGGCCGGCGCGGCAGGTGAGCGGCTCAAAATCCGTAATCACCAGATCGATCTTCCATTCGTCCATGTGCCGCAGCAGCCGGGCGAAGCTGCGCGCCGCTTTCGGGGCGGCAAGAAGATTCCTTGCCGCCGTCCGGCGGTAGCGCACTTGGTTGTTCACATAGGCGAAGCGCAGCCCGAAAATTTCCGTCACTTCAAAGCTCTTGCTGAGATTGGCAAGCCCGCGGTCAAACGATGCCACATGCACCGTGTGGCCCTGCTCAATGAGGTGGGATATGACTTCTTTAGAGCGAGTTGAGTGCCCTGAGCCCTCACCGTTCACACCATAGAGGATATTGGCCATGTCCGGGCACGAGTATAACGCGGCGCAATTCTCTAGGCCGTCAGATCGCCCGCGTGATGCTTTGCTGGAGCGCTGAATGCCCGCAGGATCGTCGTGAAGTGGGCCTGGTTGCGCGTGGCAAGAATGAGGCGCTGGCCTCGCGCAACGTACGATTCTGGCTGAAGGCGCTGCAACTCCTGCCAGAAGAGACGTACTGTCCGCTGGAGGTCCCAGCGATTCTCCGGCTGCACGCGTGCTACAGCCGCCGGACCGAGCGTGAACCATGCATGGCGAACAAAGCAGGTGAGCTTTGATTGTGGAACCTCACCCGCGAAGGTGTACCATTCGCTCATCCCTCCTAGCGGCAGAGCGGACACATCAGACAGCGTTGGAATGTGCAACACCGAGCCTTCCAGCCGCCCTGCGCAGGCCTCCA
>JBAIYI010000836.1:0-12754 GCA_037915955.1 Terriglobales bacterium | reverse complement strand
AAATGTTCTTCGAAGGCGTGGGCCACGCGGTCCGAGAGTTTCTCTGCGCCGACCAGAATGCAACGCAGGCTGGCGAAGTCTTCGCGCGGGATGCGGCGCATGTAGGCCTGAAGGAACGTGGGCGTCGATATGAGGAACGTGACGCGATATTTGCGCGTGAGTTCGCCGACGATTTGCGCGTCGAGCGGACTGGGGTGGAACACCACGCCGACGCCATAGGTTGCCGTGAGCCACAGCGTGACGGTGTAACCGAACGCGTGGAAGAACGGCAGAATGCCCATGATTTTGTCTTCCGGGGTGAACGAGAAGACCTGCGTCATTTGGCGGATGTTGGCCAGCACGTTGTTGTGCGTGAGCATCACGCCTTTGGGATCGCCGGTGCTGCCGCTGGAGAAGATGATGGTTGCGAGATCGTCGGTTGTGCGACGCGCTCCGCCCAGAGCGCGCTTGAGCCACGTGAACGGGAGCAGGAAGGTCATCAACAGAGCTACGATCTTCTCCGAACTGCGCGGCGCCGCGAGGACGTCTTCCAGGAATACCGATTCCGCGGGAACTTCGATCTTGTTCACCGCTGCAAGCTTCTCCAAAAACTGCTTCGAAGTTATGACGGTTTTCAGATTGCACTGTTTCGCGCAGGCAGCCAGCACTTCTGTGCTCGCAGTGTAATTGAGGTTCACGGCAACTTTTCCCAGGAGCGCCGCGGCAAAGTTTACCAGCGCGCCACCGACGGACGGTGGCAGCAGGATCCCAACCATCTCCTGCCCTTGCCACAACGGCTGAAGCCTACGGGTCACGAAGATCAGCTTCAACAGCATGCCGAGGAAGCTGACTTCAGGAAAACGCGCGTCGCCCATGCAGAAGCGCCGAGGATAGCGACGCGCAGCGCGAACCAGAGCGCGGTCGAGCGTCTCAGAAGGGTTGCGATCGGCGGCGAAAGCTGCGGCATGCAGGTCCTGCACGGCGTGGCGCACCTCAATTGCGGACGCCGTCGAAGGCAGCCATTTGCCGAAGCTCACCGTGACTGGATAAGGCATCCGGCGCGGCGCTTTCCAGAGGAAGCGCTCGCGCTCAAAGCTGAAGATGCTGCCCCACACGCCATGAAGGTTGACCGGAATGATCGGCGCGTCAACCCCGCGGATGATGCGCTCCATACCTTTGCGGAAGGGCAGCATCTGGCCGGTACGGGTAATCTGGCCTTCGCCGAACACGCAGACCAGTTCGCCTGCGCGGATTGCATCCGTGGCTGTGCGGAAAGCGGTGATCAGGTCGCGAGGGCGCATCTCGTTGGGAACCGGAATGGCGCGCATGAGCACGGCGAAGGGCTTAATGAAAGGCAGATCGTAAACGTCGCGGAAGATCAGGAACCGGATGGGACGATTGGCGGCTGCGCTGATCAGGACCACGTCCACAAAGGACATGTGATTGGAAACCAGCAGCGCGCCGCCTTCGCGCGGAATGTTCTCTTTACCCAGGACCTTGATGCGATAGATGATCCGGCTCAGCACCCAGAGCAGGACGTGCAATCCCCAGTTGGGAAGGGAAGTAATCAGGCGGACCACTGCAGGCTGGCGTGCAGGTGCGCCCTCATGAATTGTGCCTGAGCTCGACATCGGAGCTGCCTTTAGGGTATTCCGCTGTATATAGGATGCTGGGCCGGGATATTCTTGCACCAGTGCGGTCTTAAGTAAACAGCTATCCGCTGGCATGGCAAGAGCAGCGGAAACCGGTAAAGTACGTTCTTAAGCGGGAACGCCGGCCAGTTCCGCGGCCCGGGTTTTCACGGCGCGCAGGTCCAGTTTGCCGGTACCGAGATACGGTAAAGACTCCACACGGAAGAACTGGTCTCTTCGCGGTTTCCACAGGGCTGGAAGATCGGATCCCTGAAGTTTTTCGAGCACCGGCGCGAGCTTTTCTTCCGGCAACGTGTGCAGCACAACGAGGCGTTCCCCTTTTCGCTCATCTGGCACTGCGGCGACAGCGAAAGTCTGCTCCGTGGCTCCGGCCAGTTCGTGCAATTTGTCTTCTACCTTGATATGCGGCACCATCTCGCCTCCGATTTTGCTGAAGCGCGTGAGCCGGTCCGTAATGGTAAGGAAGCCATCTTCTTCCATGTTGGCGATGTCACCGGTGATGTACCAGCCGTCTTTGAGCACTTCGGCGGTCTTCTCGGGCCGTCCGAGATAGCCCTTCATCACGTTAGGACCTTTCACCATCAGCATGCCTGCTTTCCCCGGTGGCAGCGGCTGGGAGGTTTCCGGATCCACGATGCGGACGCTCACGCCGGGCAACGGATGGCCGATCGTGCCGCGACGCGCGCCGACCTGCCGGAATCCGGGTGCGCGGAAGTCACGTCCGTTCACGGCGACCACCGGCGAACATTCGGTGCAGCCGTAGCCTTCGAGCGGCCGGATACCGAAGAGGTCCTCAAAGGCGAGGGCTACGCGCTCCGGCAGTTTTTCCGCTCCCACCAGCACGTATTGCAGGCTGCCAAAGTGCTCGGGCGAACAGCGGCGCATATATGCCTGCAGGAATGTCGGCGTTGCGACAAGAAACGTCACGCTGTATTGGGAGACCAGACCGCTGATGGATTTAGCATCGAGCGGGTTGGGATGGAAGACTACACCAATCCCGTGAGCCACCGGCATCCAGAGCGTGGCGGTGAAGCCGAACGAATGGAAGAACGGCAGGATACCCAGAACTTTGTCCTGTCCCTTGAGCATGAAGATCTGCGTGACCTGACGAACGTTGGAATGGATGTTGTGGTGCGTGAGCATTACGCCTTTGGGATCGCCGGTGCTGCCGCTCGAGAAGATTACCGTCGCCAAATCCTCCGCGTTGCTGGGCACAGCACGCAGAGCACGCTTGAGCAGGCGATACGGCAATGCCCATGAGAAGAGCAGGGCGACGAGCTTTTCGGCGAGGCCGGGCTTTTCCAGCGCGTCTTCCAGCAGGATTGTTCTGCCGGGAATCTGCATCGCCGGAAAGCGTTCAAGGAATGCCTTTGATGTGATGACCGTTTGCAAGTTACACTGCCGCGCGCATGAGGCGATCACTTCATTATTTGCGGTGTAGTTCAGGTTGACGGGAACCCGGCCGAGCAGCGTGGCGGCGTAGTTGACCAGGGCGCCGCCCACCGATGGCGGCAGCAGGATCCCGACCATCTCCTGGTCTTTCCACAGCGGACTCAGCCTGCGCGCCACGAAGATTGTCTTGCTCAGCAATCCGGCAAAGCTGATTTTGGGAACGCGGCCATCCGCGGCGGCAAACCGCCAGGGATAGCGGCGGCAGGTGTGGACTAAGCTCCTGTCCAGTGTGCGCGCAGGATCGTAGTCGGCGGCAAAGGCAGCGCTCTCCAGTTCCTGAACCGCGCGCCGGATTTCAATTGCCGGTGTTTCTGCCGGAAGCCATTTGCCGAAGCTCACCGTAACCGGATACGGAATGCGGCGGGGAAACTTCCAGAGAAACCGGTTACGCTCGAAGCTGAAGATACTGCCCCAGACGCCATAGAGGTTGATGGGAACGATGGGCGCGTCCAGGCCTTTCATGATTCGTTCCAGACCGCGGCGGAAAGGCAGCATCTGACCGGTACGGGTGATCTGGCCTTCCGCAAAAATGCAGACGATCTCTCCGTTGCTGATGGCCTCGGTTGCCGTCCGCAGCGAGCGGATCATCTCCCGCGGGCGCAGTTCGGAAGAAATGGGAATGGCGCCCATCATGCGCGCGAAGGGTTTGATGATCGGCTGGTCATAGATGCCCTGGAACATCACGAACCGGATTGGCCGGTCAGTGGAGGCGATCAGCAACAACACATCCACGAAAGACATGTGATTGCAGACAAAAAGCGCCCCACCTTTTTCCGGAATGTTGTCACGCCCAATGAGCTTGATGCGGTAGAGCGTGCGAGTGAGGAAAAAAAGCAGCAGGCGCAGGAACCAGTGCGGCAGAAGATAAAGGACGTAAATGGTCCCGATCAGAGTGAAGACCGAGCCGGCGATGAAAACTCCGGGCGCGTGCAAATGGCCATAGCGCGTGAGCGCGAAATAAATGGCAGAGGCGACAGCGCCCGAAGCGAACGAGAGAAGGTTGGCAGCGGCGATCACACCGCCCTTGTTGTCCGGTGATGGCCGATGCTGAATGATCGCGTTAACAGGAACCGCGACGAGGCCGCCGAAGATGCCGAGCGTCGCCAGAACCACCATTGCCGATGAGAAAGTATGGCTGGTGCCACCCACGAGCGCGGCCATAGCGGTCATACCGAGAGCGCCGAGTGGTATCAGACCGTACTCAATCTTGTTCCCGGAGAGATATCCGGCGATCAGACTTCCCACGCCGATGCCGAGAGCAAGCGCAGCATCGAGCAAAGCGATGCGTGCAGGCGTCAGGCCGAGCACGTCCTTGCCATAAACAAGAACTGTCTGCAAAAAGAGTGTGCCGAGAAACCAGAAATAAGTATTGCCAAGTACGGCCAGCCAAAGCGGACGATCCGGCCGCATAAGCCGGATTTGAGTGGAGAGTTCGCCCAGAAAATTGGCACGAAATTTCTTTTCGGGTGCCGCCGCAGGAACTTTGGCGATGACAAGGCTGCTGAGGCAGCCGAGCACCGACAAACCGAGCAGCAGAACCCCCGCTTTCGGCTCGTGGCCTTGAAAGGCCTGGGCGATCCAGCCTGCAGCCATGGCACCGGAGATGATCGCCAGAAATGTTCCGAGCTCGAGGATGCCGTTGCCCCAGGAGAGCCACTTTTCCGGCAGCAGTTCGGGGAGAAGCCCGTACTTGGCTGGGCCAAAGAGTGCCGCCTGTGTAGCCACCACAAACAGCACGAGCAGGGCAAGCGGAAAATCGGTGAAGAGCTGTGCCGGATGCTGCCACAGGTCGGGCGCTTGTACCAGACGCTGTTGCTGCGTCGCAGAGAGCGCAAAGATCGCCAGAACCATTCCACCGATCTCGATGAACTTGGTGGCCGTTGTTACCTGCCGCTTGCTGAAGCGGTCAGCCAGAAAACCGCCGGCCATGCTGAACAGCACGAGCGGAACAAAGAAAAGCAGGGAAATCAGCGATGCCAGCGAATTCCTGTGGGCCTCATCCAGTGCCAACCCGAGCACCATGAAGGATAGGAGGTAACGAAGCACGTTCAGGCTGAACGCGCCCTGGAACTGAACGATCATCAGCGCCCAGAAGCTGCGACGCCAATTGGGGTTTACGTTCTGCTGCTCAGGAAAATTGCTGGAGCTTTTTGCTGGTGCTTGTTGCAAGGCAGGTGTCGATTCGGCCATAGGGGTTTGAGACTCAACACTCTTTCCGGGGTAGGCAGATTCTGCACCGATTGAGCCGGAGAAGTAAACATTACTTCTGCATATGAACGTAAAAGGTGAGAGTTCTTGCCGAAAAAGAAAAGCCTGGCCGCAGCCAGGCTTCTCAGGAATTTTGCGGTCACACCGTCATTAATTCTTTTTCTTTTGCTGCTGACATTTCTTCCATCTTCTTGATTTCCGCGTCCGTCAGCTTCTGGATTTCGTCCATGGCCTTCTTTTCTTCATCTTCGGTGATCTTCTTGTCTTTCATGGCCTTCTTGATCGCGTCATTACCGTCGCGGCGGACATTGCGGATTGCGGTGCGGTGGTCTTCAAGAATTTTGTGCAGGTGCTTCACCATCTCGCGGCGGCGCTCTTCGGTAAGAGGCGGCACCGGAATGCGGATCATCTTGCCGTCATTCTGCGGATTCAGGCCGAGCCCGGCGGAGCGGATCGCTTTTTCAATTTCGCCCATGATGCTGGGATCGTAGGGTTGCACGGTCAGAAGCTGCGGCTCCGGCGCATGAACTGTCCCAACCTGGTTCAGCGGCATTTCCGAACCGTAGTAAGGAACGCGCACGGTGTCGAGCATGTGGACCGAAGCACGGCCGGTGCGCGCGGCAGCAAGGTTGGTGCGGAAATCTTCCACAGCTTTATCCATGCGGGTTTTAAGCTGCACGTAAGTGTCTTTCAGGGCGGGGATTGCCGCGATCGCAGATTGCGCCATACCAATGCCTCAAAAAAGAAGTAGCAAAACGTTTGATTATAACGTGCGCAGGCGCGCGGCAGGCAAGCCGTGGAGCAGGCGTTCGCGATCACATTCTGTGTGATGTCAGGACTCTTCACCATCGCCGAGGCGCACCTGGCCATAGTTGAGGAGCGTGACGATCGCGACCCCGCCGGTGATGTTGCCCAGCGTGGCGGGAAGCAGCCAGGCAAAGTACTGCCCATAGTGAAGGTGGCCGGCCATGATGGCCGCAACAATTTCTGCGCTGCTGGCAATGCAGTGCGAGAAATGGCCTGCGCCAACGATGAACGTCAGCATCCAGGTAACCGCGATCTGACCGATGGTCCAATGGCTGGCGGTCACCATCCACGCGACAAGCGCGATCAGCCAGCCGCCAATTACGCCTTTGGCAAAGATGAGTGTGAAGTGGCCTTCGGCCGCGTGAACGCCCAGGCCGGCAAGCGCGTCGGCAAAGTTCGGCGGCAGCGCACCGGTTTTCATTACCAGCCATCCAAAAAACACCGCCCCAACCACATTCGAGGCAAAAACCACAGCCCAGAGCCGCAGGGTATTCAGCAGGTGCTTGTGTTCGTCAAGCACAAGCACGACCGGGTAAAGCGTGTTCTCGGTAAACAGCTGGGCGCGCCCAATCACCACCACGATAAAGCCGATGGGATAGAACGCGAATGCCATGAACTGCTGAATTGGGCCGTCACCCAGGTAGCTCAGCGCGAGCGCTACAGCGAGCCCGGTAAGTCCCATGCTGATGCCCCCGGCAAGGCCTGAGAACATCAGCGCGACAGAGCTGCGGCCGAGCTCCTCGCGGGCATTGGTGGCCACTTCTTCGAAAATTTCATGCGCATTCCGGCGCGTACTGGCCTGCATAAAGTCCTGTGCACATAGGATGCAGACTGGGCAGGCGGTTATGGCTTCTACTCTCTAGTCGAGCGCATGAAAGATACCGAAATTTCATCCAGGTTTAACCAAGCCGTGGAAAAGAACGGCTATAAACAGACTAACGTGATTGAATGCCTCACTGCTCAACAGGGGCTCCGCACCTCTAAGATCCCGGAGCCCCTTGTCTTTTCTCGCGCCAGAACAGCCGCAGGAACCTTTTGATTCCAAAGCAACTCAAATCCTGCCGCCGTACTCAGTAAACATGTGCAGTAAACATCAGAGACATGAATCCACCCACAATACTCTGGATTGGGAAACTGCTGAACTCGAACTCCCTGGCAGCGAGTCTTGAAAGTGCCGGGTATAACGTTGTGCGCGAAAGCGATTACCAGCAGGGTGTGCAAACGCTGCGCAACTCGCGCATCGACCTGATCGTGCTGGAACATGAGGTTTCATGCGTTCAGGGAGAGCTGGCGGCAGTGCGTCTCAGGAACGCGGCGCCGCGGGTCCCGGTGCTGCTTTTGTGCCGCCCGGAGGACCCCGTCAGCCAGCAGGTCCTGTTTGTGAACAAGATCCTGAGCCTCAGTGATTCAGAAGATATGCTGCTGAATGCTGTTGCGGAGTTGCTGCCGCGCCGCATCGAACAGACCGGCACTTAATGATTGCCGTGAGCCTGACTCCCAGGAATTTCAAAACCATACTGCTGCAATAGCGCCTTCCCTTCCGGCCCGCGGATAAAGTCAAGAAACTTGCGGGCAGCTTTCTTCTCGCCCGCTGATTTCAGAACGGCCACCGACTGGAGTAACGGCGCGTATAGACCGGGATCCACCAGGACGTACCTGCCGCTGCTTTTAAGATTGGGGGAGAGCGCCAGTGACAAAGCCAGGAAGCCGACTTCAGCACTGCCGGTCTGCACGAATTGCGCGGTTTGCGAAATGTTTTCGCCAAGAACCAACTTGGCGGCCAGCTTCTCATACAGCCCGGAATTGCGGATCGCGCTCTGGGCAGCGCGGCCGTACGGTGCGTGCGCGGGATTGGCAATCGCGATGCGTTTTACCCGGGAAGAGAGTAGAGAAGACAGTCCAGCCTCGATTTTTACCGGTGAGTTCTGCGGCACCCACAACACCAGCTTTCCGACCGCATAGTCGTAGACTGTTCCCGGCTCGACGAGTCCTGCAGCTTCCAATTTTCGGGGATAGTCGGCGTCGGCGGAGAAGAAGACATCAAAGGGCGCGCCATTTTGGATCTGTGAATAGAAATTGCCGGAGGAGCCGAAAGAGAGCTTCACCTTGTATCCAGTGTCATGCTCGAAGCGGGAAGACAGCTCAGGGAGGACGAACTGAAGATCAGATGCTGCGGCAACAGAGATTTGCTGCGCTCGCAGTGGCGCCATTGCACACAGCAAAATTATGAATCGGGCGAGTCGTCTGTTCAGCACCATCTGCTAGAAGATAACGGGGTGTGCAGGGCAAGCGTCAAATCGAACCTGGTGAAAGTAGCCGTTACGCTGCGATTTTTCTGCGCTGACTACACGACCACTTCTGTCCTGCGGCTGCGCTTGTACATGAGCTGGCCGGCGCGCCAGAAAATGCGCAACGTGGCCAGCACCGGAATAGACAGAAACACCCCAATCACTCCTGCCACCTCACCGCCCGCGAATACGCCAAACAGCACCAGCAAAGGATGCAGCTCAAGAGTGGTACCCATGATCCGGGGCGAGGTCACGTAGTCCTGGATGCCCCGCCAGACAAGAAGGAAAATGACGATCCAGATCACGTGCGGGTATCCGGCCAGCAGGGCCACCAGCGCCACGGCAAGGCCTCCGATCACCGGGCCGGCGACAGGAATGAACTCCAGAGCGCCGGCAGAAAGACCAAGAGGCAGTGCGTAGGGCACTCCGGCAATCACCAGGAATAATGTGATTACCACCATGGCCAGAGCGGCCAGGATGAGCTGGGCCCGGATGAAGTGCCCGACCATCATGTTCATCTCTTCGATGACCGTGGCCACAATCTTGCGATTCTCAATGTCTTCTACGGAGCAGATGATCGTATTGGCGAATTTCCGGCCGTCCTTGAGGAAGAAGATGGCGAGGATGGGTACAAGGATGAGCCACCAGTTGCTCTCCACGCTCCTGGCTCCGCGCAGGACAAGTGTCTGTGCTCCTGCCCCGAGGTCGCCCGCATGTTCGTTGATATAGGCCTGGATGGCCTGGGAAGTCTCCGGACCCCAGCCGCGCCGCTCCGCTATCTGTTGCACCAGTACGCCGCTCTTTAGCCTTGTTGCCAATTCCGGAGCCTGCTTGGCGAGCGTCTGGGCCTGGCTGATGGCATTGGAGCCGACTAAGAAGAAAAGCACCACCAAGCCGGCGATCACGATTGCATAAACCGCCGCAATGGCCGCTCCGCGCCAGCCACGCAGCAATTTCTCAAAGTACGTTACCGGCGCTTCCAGCAGGTAGGCAAAGAAGATCGCGAACAGGAAGGCGATGATTGCGCGCCATGCTGAATACAGAAAAAGCAGCGCAAGCGCGAACACCAGGGCTGTAAACAGGGCCTGCGCAGTCTTCCGGTCAAAGAATTTCAATGAGAAGCATCTCCGATGAATTGTGGCCCGTGATCAGCTTAAACGATTGGATGCGCCATACAAACGGGAGTTTTTACTGGAACGAGTGCGGCAGCAGGCGCGACGTGTTCAGGTTCAGCCAGTCATAGATGATGGCCCGGACCACGCGTTCGATTGCTGCGGGCTAGACCGACTTGCGCAGGCAGGAATTGGCGCCGCGTCACAGGCGATTTCGTGATGCGATTGTTATTTTCCTGAGGCCAGCACCACGGACGGGGCTCCCACCGCAAAAGCAGAATTGGTCTCGTTTCATGCCCTTTGGGGCCCAAGCTTGCTGAAGCCGGTTGAGCCATTTGTGCGTTGGCGCTTCTCGGCGCATGCCCCGCCCAGGAATTTCGTCTGAAATCCCAAGTCTTACAACGTGCGGAGTTTTCTTGAGCATCAATTCTGACCGGGGTTAAGGTACAATAACCCGCCCGTGGCCCGAAAAAAGAATAAACCGATGTTGGACAACGACCCTTCCAAAGAGCTATGGATCTCTCCGCGATTCACCCTCAAAGGGCAGAGCGGAGACAGGGCCTGGGACCATCGCCAGATTGCCAGCCCGGGCAGCGCCCGGTTCCTGGAGCTGGCTGATGTAGCGCTCGGCGTTAAGAAGCACGAAGGCCGCCGGAAAAAGGGATCCACCGTTCACAATCATAATGGCACGAGCCGCCGCCGCGAAGATTGATCCTCTCCTGAGATAATGGGGCAGTAATGCCCGAACTTCCTGAAGTTGAAACCATAGCCAATGGCCTGAACAGGCGTGTGGCCGGCGATCGCATTGACTCCGTGTGGGTCGGCAGCAAGAAGGAGCCGCTCAAGTCACCTGCTGCGGCGATTGTGCGCACGCTGGAGGATGCGGGCATAACTCGAGTGCGGCGGGTGGGCAAGCACATTGTTTTCGACTTGAAGCCGGGAAGAGGTGAGGGCGAAGCGCAGTGGATCGTGCACCTGGGAATGACGGGCAGAATGCTGGTGGCCTCGCCTGAACTCGAGCCGGAGACACACACGCACCTTGTGGCGAAGCTCGCATCCGGCCGGGAGTTGCGATTTGTGGATCCGCGCCGCTTCGGCAGGCTCGAAGTAGTGAAAAAGCCGTTCACCGGACCCGGCGCGGAGCCGTTGACGATTACGGAAGAAGAATTCGCCCGGCTCTTCCACAAGAGCAAAGCGCCGATCAAGGCAGCGCTGTTAAACCAGAAATTTCTGCACGGCGTAGGAAATATCTATGCGGATGAAAGCCTCTTCCGCGCCGGAGTGCGACCGAAACGGCGGGCGAATACGCTGACCAAACTTGAACTGACCAGACTTCACCGTGGGTTGCAAGAAGTGCTCCAGGAGGCAATTGCGGCTGGGGGATCCTCAGTATCGGACTATGTTGATGCCGAGGGTGAGCCCGGTTTTTTTCAGCTTCAACATCGAGCCTACGGGCGCGAAGGCGAGCCGTGCCTTGTGTGCAAGGCGCCGATCAAGAAGATCGTGCTTGGCGGACGTGGGACACACTATTGCCCGAAGTGTCAGAAATGAAAAGGAGCCAGGAGCTTCCAGCTCCGGCTCCGGTATTTGGTACTAGAAGCTGTCTCACAAATGACTCGATCGGGTAACACGCTTTGCAGCACAGGCGCCCTCGCCTGTGCCGGGTTACCTCTCCACTGAGCCACGGATCTTTGATCTTCTGCTTCCGACTAGGCTCTCTCATTCCACGTCGCCAATACCAGGGATATCCCTGCGGACTCCGCGCCCCGGTTTTCACCACGTTCATGGCAATGTAAAGAGTCTTGGCCTCAGCGGACTCCAGTTCGTAGCGCTTGCCGTCGTCGCGCAAACAATGGTCAAGGACCAGCCACTTCGTCTCACTATTCAGGGTCAGATCTTCTATTGTATGGAATGTGATGAAGTATCAACCGCTGTCTTTTTCAATGTGGGTAATTTACGGCGGTAGATTGTCATTCTTGCGGCACAGGCGAGGGCGCCTATGCTACACAGTTAACAAGAGCTACATTCAAACTGCACGAGAAAAGCCGGGTCGAGCAATCAATCGGCGGCCCCTAAGAAGTGCTTCCAAACCCCGAGTGCCAGGCACCAATTGCCAACTGTCAATTGCTATTTGCTTTTCAATATCTCCGTGCTTGCCTGCAGTTTTCTCAGCCCGCGCAGCCAGCGTTCGTAATCATTGGCCTTGTTCTGGAAGTATTTCGCGACTTCAGGATGAGGCAGGATGAGGAACTTTTCTTCCGCCATGCCAGCAACAACCGCGGCGGCGACCTGTTCCGGCTCAATGGCTGTATCCAGCAGGAAAGCGCCACCTGCGAACTCGGCCCGACGGAGCATGTTCGTTTTCACTCCCTGCGGACAGAGTGCGGAGACGCGCAGTCCCTGGTCGCCATAGGTGATGGAAAGCCACTCGGCAAAACTGAGCGCGGCGTGCTTGGTCACGGAGTATGGCGCCGAGCCGATCTGGGTGAGCAGACCCGCGGCGGATACGGTCTGGACCAGGTAGCCGTCTTTTCGTTCCAGCATCTGCGGCAAAACCGCACGGGCCGCATAAACATGGGCCATCAGGTTCACTTCCCAGCTTCGCTGCCAGTCGGAATCGGGAGCTTCAGGGCCGCCGGCAACTCCGATGCCTGCATTGGAGCACAACACGTCCACGCGTCCGAATTTCTCAGTTGCGCCCGCCACAAGCTTTTGTACATCCGCTTCGCGGGCGACGTTGGCGGCGATGGCCGTGCCTTTGATCTCCTTCGCCACGCGCTCTGCGCCAGGTGCATCAATATCGGAAACAATGACGGCCCTGGCCCCTTCCTGGGCGAACTTGTGGCAGAGCGCGCGGCCGATTCCATTAGCGCCGCCGGTAACGATCACGATTTTTCCCTGAATTTGCATGCCGGAAAAGATAATCCCTCGGCGCGTGAAGGGCAACGGTGTGGCGAGCGAGCGTGCTTTTAGGGTGAAACGCTCTGCCGAAAAGGCTAGAATCAGGCTCACATACACATGGCACTCTGGGGCGTACTCATCGACATCCTTAAGACGGCGGCTTCCCATGCCGCGCCGCACGTGGCCCGCACCGCCGTGGATATGGCCCGTGAGCGCATGAATGCCACAGCGCAAAAGCCAGGTCCCGATCCTGTGGAGGCGCTGAACCAGGTCCTTTCAAGTTTTGACCAGCGGATTGCCGCGGCAGAGCAGCGTGCTGCGGCGGCGGAAGAGCAGGTCGCTGCCATCGAACAGT
>JBAIYI010000681.1:0-2511 GCA_037915955.1 Terriglobales bacterium | reverse complement strand
CTCAAGTCGTTCGAAGATGCCGTCATCTTTGTCCACGATGTGGAGAACTCTCTGAACCGCCTGCGAGAGCGATCACGCCAGGTGATTTGCCGTGTGGTGTTTGAGGAGTACAGTCAGACAGAAGCTGCACACTGTATGGGCCTTTCGTACCGGATGCTGCAGCGCTGCTACTCGGAAGCGATCGATGAACTCAGCGCCATTCTCTTGGAACTGAGGCTAATCCTTCCGTTGCCGGCAACGAACTCCGAGTATCTGCCTGAATCCGAGGAGAGCCGACTTGCCGGGTTGCCGGCCAAGAAGCCTTGCGGCTGGGCAGGAGCTGTTGATTCCTCCGGCTGCGAGCCGAGCGCAACACGCAAGAGCTCCCGTTGATTCGTCCGAAAGCTTGTCAAGACCCCAACGAGGTGCATTTCTGCTTAAGACGATGAAAACAGACGGGAAATAAAATTCAAAAACGTGTCCGGTTTAGGGGTACGAAACTGATATTCTAAAAATATAGGGACAGAACAAGAGAGCCGCCGATCGCAACGGCCTTTGAAAGGTCCCGGAGACTTCCAGAGCCTGGCATCATGCCGGGCTTTCTTGTTTTTGGCGGAGGCGATGGGTCACATACCGTCCGCCGCTGGAGCGGTCCGGAGGCGAATCACTCCGGGCAGGTGGAGACGAATGCCACGGAAGAAAGGAACCAAAGCACGCAAGCGCAAACCAACAGAAAAGAAGACTGGGAATTCCGCGTCCACCAAAACCCGGCAAAATCTGACGCCACGCCAGCGTGTGCGGAAGGCACAGGAGAAGGTGCTGAAGGAAATGGACGGCATTGTCGGCGAGATCTGCAATGCGGCGAAACAGGGGAGTCATTCAGCCGCAAAATTCGCCTTTGACTTCGCTCGCATTCCGGAACTGCAGTCGCCCCTGGAGGAGACTAAGTCTCAGGAATCGTTGGCAAGTCTATTGCTGGACAAGCTGAAGGCCGGCCAGGAATCGCGAACCTCGGAAGAGGAGGACGCGTCCAGCAAGGTAGAATGAACTGATGTCACCGGTGAAGCATCGAATTTTCATTTCACCGGGATGAAGGGTGTGGGAGCCGGCTGCTGGATGGACATGACCTGGGTAACAGAGCGAATCGCTGTGGGCGGAGGCATCTGGACTGAGCAGAAGATGCGGGAAGTTGCCGATGCTGGTGTGACCCACATCATTGACATGCAGATTGAGTTCGATGATACGCCGCTCGCGGCTCCCCATGGGATTGAGGTGCTGTGGAATCCGATCGAGGATGATTTTCGTCCCAAGCCGCCAGATGTGTTTGAGCGTGGCGTGGCGTTTGCCACGAAAGCATTTGGAAACGACGACGCCAAGCTGTTCATTCATTGCGCCGCTGGAGTGCACCGCGCACCCATGATGGCGCTTGCCGTCTTGCGGTCAGCCGGCTGGAGCCTGCCGGACGCTATGCGAAGAATCCAGGAACGGCGTTACGTCGTGGACTTCGCCGATGTGTATGTTGAAAGCGTGGAGGAATTCCTTAGGACATCCAAGGGCGTGAGCACCTGACGAACGTATACGCAGCCCGGAGTTGAGCCGGGCTTTTCATTGGGCTCGATATATCAGAGGATCCATACATGCAGAGAAGATTCAGCCGCCGGACTCGGCGGTATTTTTGTTGCGCGCTATTTGTGCTGTGTGCGTGCACTGTGTTTGTTCATGCTGATGGCCCGGTGTTAACCACCGTGCATGACATCGTTTATCGCGCCGATGGAGTTCCGGCCTCCGGCTCGATCGTGATTTCCTGGCCCGCATTTACGACATCGGCAGGATATGCCGTCGCCGCCGGTACCCGGACCGTCCAGTTGGGCACAGGTGGGACGTTGCATGTTCCTTTGGCGCCAAATGCAGGATCCGTCCCGCAGGGGACCTATTACAAAGCGGTCTTGAAGTTGGACCCGGGGCCGGTTTCAACCGAGTACTGGGTCATTCCCCAAACGGCCACGGCGACACTGGCCGCCATTCGTACCCAACTTGCTCCTCCCGCCGTTGCCATGCAAGCCGCCACACGGGAATGGGTGGACCTGAATACCGTTCACAAAGCTGGCGACGAGACCGTGAACGGGACTAAGACATTCGCAGCCTCGCCGAGGGTGCCGGTTCCAACTGTCGCCAACGATGCTGCCAGTAAGGAATACGTAGATACGCACGCCGCAGACGGACTGGGATACGTCGCGGAAAATCTGGCGAACAAGAACCAACCTGATGGATACGCGGGGTTGGACGCCGGAGGCGGAATCAATGCTCATATTGGCGCGACAACTCCTAATACGGGATCGTTCACATCGCTGGCGGTGTCGAAGGGAATCTCGCTCACCGGCCCATACAGCATCTCCGACGGGCTGCTTGCCGAATATCACTTTGATCAGGGTAGCGGCACCCAGGTAACGGACTACAGCGGTAACGGAAACCATGCAACCTTCGGGACAATAGCACCAGTCTGGAATTCACGAGGCGGCGTGGACTTTGGAG
>JBAIYI010000664.1:0-5407 GCA_037915955.1 Terriglobales bacterium | reverse complement strand
CAAGGTGCTTGTCCATGCTTTCCCGCAGGCCGGCTTTGTCGGCCACGGGATTACTCCACGCACCATAGCTGGAAAGGACCATCAGCAGTGACCCAAGCGCCAGACTCAAACCCGCTCTTCGCATATGCTCCATGGACAGCTCCTTAGCTCAACCGCTGCATTCTCTCGCTCCTGCTTGAGAACGGGGCATTGACTGTGAAATGGCATTTCTTGTGCCGAATTGGTACTCAACTTAAATCATTGAAAATAAAACCACTACTTTGTATCCATCGAGTTGTTCTCTGATCGCCAATGTTCGCAAACGCATTCAGCTGTTCGAAAACGAACAGCAGACACTGGCTTGCTTACGAGGCCGTTCGTTCCGGTTCCAACTGCCGCACTCAGATCTCTCCGGGAACGATGCCACGAACCTCTCCTTGCGAACTATTACGAGCGAGCGGTGCGAATCGTTCCGGAAAATCGATCTAAAGTTGTTCTTAAAAACAATTGCCAATCGAACGCGTTGTCGGGCTGAAAATAATCTGCTTTCACAAATCCTCGGCAGCACTTATAAGGTCAGCGTGGCATACCTTCAATTTCTTGGAGCAGCGGGAACCGTTACAGGTTCAAAGCACCTTATCAACACTTCAGCGGACGCTGATGGCAGAAAAGGACTTCAGGTCTTGATTGATTGCGGGCTTTTCCAAGGCCAGAAAGAATGGCGGCTGAAGAACTGGGATGACACTCCGGTTCCGGCGCGAGAAATTGACGCCGTAGTACTAACCCACGCACATCTGGACCACTGTGGGTGGATTCCGCGCCTGGTAAAGGAGGGCTTCAAAGGCCAGGTTTACGCAACGCCACCTACCATCGACCTCTGCAGCGTGATCCTGCCCGATTCAGGCCACCTGCAGGAAGAAGAAGCGCGCTTCCACAACCAGAAAGGCACGTCGAAGCACGCCCCTGCACTTCCTCTCTATACTCTGGAAGAAGCCCAGAACTGCCTGAGCGCATTTGTACCCGTGAGTTTCGGTGAACTGAAGCAGCTGGGTCCCGAGCTTTCATTCCGGTTTGTCCACGCCGGTCACATTCTGGGTTCCAGCATGGTGGAAGTCTTCCTCACCGCCAGCGGCAAGCGCAGCAAATTTCTCTTCACCGGTGACATTGGAAGGGTACCGATGGACGGAGAATCGCCCGGACGCGTCGTTCACGCAGGACCTGATCCTGACGAAGATCCTGAGCTTCTGGTGATGGAGTCGACTTATGGAAACCGCACCCATCCCCGCGATGATGTCCGTCCGGAACTGGCCCAGCTCATCCGCGAGGCGGTACACCGCGGAGGTTCCGTGGTTGTGCCCGCCTTCGCCGTGGAGCGCACTCAGAAGTTTCTCTTCCTATTGAAAGAGCTGATGGAGAGCGAGCAGATCCCGCGCGTGCCTGTCTTTGTAGATAGCCCAATGGCGATCAAAGCGGTAGAAATCTGCATGAAATACACCGGCGAGTTCAATGAGCCGTCGCGGGAGCTGATCCAACGGTTTGGCTCGCCTCTTGAGTGGCCCGGATTCACCTTTGCAACGAAACAGGAAGACTCCCGCAAGATCAATGACATGCTGTATCCCTGCATCATCGTTTCGTCCAGCGGCATGGTGACCGGCGGACGGGTGCTGCATCACCTGATGCACCGGCTCTCTGATCCCAAGCACCAGGTAATCTTCATTGGCTTTCAGGCTCCCGGCACGCGCGGCGCAATCATCAAGAACGGCGCTAAATCGGTGAGAATATTTTCCCAGGAAGTGCCGATCCGGGCGCATGTTGCCGCGCTGGAGCAGTTCAGCGATCACGCCGATACTCCGGAAGTGATGAAATGGCTTCGCACCTTCAAGAGGAAGCCCAGCACAACCTATCTGGTGCATGGCGAGCCTGAGGCCGCCACGCTGCTGGAGCACAACATTGAGCAGCAGCTGGGATGGAAAGTAAGACGCGCTCAGTGGCTGGAGAAAGTGCCGCTTCCCTAAGCCGCTCTCTTTTACACTTGAACCAGAGAGGCTTTTTATGCCGGAAGAAAATCTCGCGGGCTCGATCAGCGTGCTTACCTTGTTCGACGTTGCCGACGAGATCCACCTCTCTGACGTGCGGCCTCTCACCGGTGGAACCCCTCAGCCTTCGGCGTTGAAGCATCCCGCGCCCGAATACGTGCGCTTTGAGCGCCCACCGGTGATCGAGACACTTCCACCGGTCACTTTGCCGACGGGCGAGCAATTTGAGGCGACGCTGCAGTATTACGATTACGGAGTCGTCAGCCTGATCCTCCGCTTCCCTTTTCGTGGCACATGGCAGCGCCTCCTGCAGCTTGCCGGTAGCTGGATTTCAGGGTCCATCTTTGACGAGCTATCCCGCAGCATCGTACAGAAAAAAATTGAGCAGGTCGGGCGTGCTCTGATCAAGCCCTACTCCTCGTGGCTAACGGAGGATTACTACATCTTCCATTTGCACACAGTTCCCGGTTGCGATAGCGGTACAGCACTCCTTCAGCAACGCGGAGAGGAGATTGCCCAGATCGTGCGGGGTGAAACTGCGCCGCTTGCGGAGTCCGAACGCTCTGAGGTGCTGCAAGGCTGCATGTCTTATTACCCGAACGATCTGGTGGTGGCGGGCTGGAACGCTGCGTTTGTTTACGATACGGAAGCAGGCGCTGAAGCAACGATCCGCATCCTGGCGTACGCGAATTCGCAACTGCTTCAGTTCCGCCACTACGATGACATTCTCACGCGCGAACTGAATGTGGTGTACCGCTTTCTGAACCAGCGCCGGACCGGCTTTTTCTCGGGCTGGCGGACCCGCTCCGCGGCGGCGCACCTGCGTACCATGCTGGTGGACGTTACCGAACTGACGGAGCGCACCAATAACGCGCTGAAGTTCGTGGGGGACATGTTCTCCGCGCGGCTCTACAAGCTGTGCGCAGCAAAGGTCGGCGTAACGGATTACCAGGCACTTGTGCAGGACAAGCTAAGAACCGCCGACGAACTTTACGACTTCATGATCGAGGAGTTCCACCAGGCGCGTGGTTTCATCCTGGAGTTCACCGTGGTCCTGATCCTGGTGATCGAACTGGTGCTGCTGTTTGCCGGCATCAGAAGCTGACCTGAAGCCCGCCCGCTGCCCCGTAAGCGCCAGCACATCCCTTGCTCGTGAAGAATCATCAGGAATGGTAAGAGAACGTATACAGGGCGAAACTGGCCGTGTGATTGCCGCATCTAACCCTGTAACGAATGGATGAGAACAGTAAGGAGAGCGGGTTATGAAAAGGATTTTGTCTGGAGCATTCGCAATGGTGCTGCTCGCCGGGGTTGCTCTGGCGCAGAGCTCTACGGCGGTTACGCAGTCCTCTTCGGGAGAAAAGAAACTGCAGGACCGCGTTTCACGTGAGGTCTATCACGAACTGGTGATGATTCCGGACCTGACGATTTTTGACAACCTGGCGTATAAGGTGGATGGCGGCAACGTTACCCTGATGGGCCAGGTGCGGAATCCGGTGATCAAGAGTGAAGCCGAGGCTTCCGTGAAACACATTGAAGGCGTGCAGTCCGTGAATAATCAGATTGAGGTTTTGCCACCCTCACCGAACGACGATCGTATCCGCCGCCAGGTGGCGCGCGCATTGTTCAATGATGACCGGCTGTTCCCTTATTCGATGGGAGCTCTGCCGCCGATTCACATTATCGTGAAGGGCGGCCATGTTGATCTGCAGGGACAGGTCAACAATGAAGCGGACAAGAACGAGGCGACCATCAAGGCCAACAGCGTGCCGGGGGTGTTTTCCGTGAAAAACAACCTGCAGGTGGCGAGCTCGAAATAAGCCGCTGCAGTCGAAAGACGAAAAAGAGGAGCCGCGAAGCTCCTCTTTTTTTCTTGTTTTCTCGTACGCTTTTTCACTCCTTGCCGTTGCTCAGCACGGAGATGGGCTGGGGCTCGGAGACTTCCATCCGAGCACCACACACAGAGCAGTACACAAAGCCTGAGTGCTCAATGACTGTGGGAACGGTACGAAATTTCCGGTTGCATCTGGGGCACGTCACGTCAATGATCTGGACCAATGGGTATCCCTGAAGGACTTCACGATTTTCACAACCTAACAACGCTATTCAACTCCCTTTAGACTCAATGTGATTTTCAGCTTAGCGGTCAAGGCCGGAGCTGGCCACCACACGCGCAACCGCCAGCATGGCGATGGCCTGCGCTGAACTGTCACGCAGCTTCTGCGCACGCGTCAAGGCATTTACTGAATCCACCTGGGCTGCAGCCTCTCCAACTTCGCTAACCACGGCTGCTGCATCGGTTTTCGGTGTGCGGGCGTCCCAGACATCGTCAACGGCTGAGAACGCCATATCGAAATATTTGGCAGCCTGGTCCTTCTTTCCTGAAGTGCCTGCGGCGAAGCCGTTGGCGGCCGCCTGGCGCGCACGCTGTACGGGAGGCAGGCCGCGCAACGCGTCCGTTCGATCGGTTCCGACGTTGTCCATGGCTTCGAGTACAGATACGGTATCTTCCTGCGGACGCTCGATTTCCCGCGGTTCTCCGGCGTTCTGGACTGTGGACTGCGCCACTACATCTTTCTCCAGCGCCTTGCGATAGGCCTCTTCACCCAGCGCCTGCTGCATGGCTCCAGTGGTGATATTGATGGCCAGAGTACGAATCGGGCTGTCCTTGACTTTGCCCAGCCATGCCAGCAGTTCCAAGCCGGCATTGGAGGCCAGATCCTTGTTTACGTCGGGCGCCATCTGCGCGTACATGGCAGCATAGTTCTCCGCTTCGTCGGAATTCTTGCCGGCATCCGGCAAGGAGCGGAACATCTTTTCGAACCTGTCTTGCGATGCGGGCGTGCTGTGTCCCTGAGCTTCCATCACAGCCATCAAGGCTCGGGGTGCGACGACGCCTTTGTCGAGGGCTGCGTCGAGTTTGCGGGCCACCAGGTCCAGCGTCTGCCTGGGACAGGACGTTACAGCGCCGATGAGCGACTGCTCTGCCTGAACAGCGGCGTTGTCCGGCAGGTTTTCTACAAAGTTCTGTGCGGATGCGCAGTCCGCCTGCCCGTCGGACATGACTGAAACAGCCGGCGTCTGGCCCACGCGGATCAGTTCTGACTCAATGCGAACACCCTCCTGCCAGAGCTGCCTGGCCATCTTGCGATCAATGGGTGAAACGACGTTCGCCGCAGTGGAGAGCACACGAAGGCGGTCCTGCGGATCCGGCTGAGGGAGCGCCACCGCCATCTTTACGGTATCAACCACAAACTTCTGCTGACGGTTCAGTTTTGCCGGCGCGCCTTTCACCGGCTTCTTCTCTGGAACCGAACTCTTGAGCTTCTCGTGCCCCCCGGATTCCTTCTGAGGGCTAGTCTGCGCTCCGGCGCCGAGCGCGAGGGCGCCCA
>JBAIYI010000043.1:0-5852 GCA_037915955.1 Terriglobales bacterium | reverse complement strand
GTTGAATATCGATTCCATAGGTTGCGGTTGTCTGCAGCGTCTGTGCTGCCGTGCTCAGGGTGATCGCATCCACGCGATAGCTGATGCCGGTCGGCGCCGCTGCAGCAAGCTGCGCCTGCAGGGTGTAGGTGGTGCTGGTGAGGCCGCCCTGGATCACCTGAACGTCAAACAGGCTCCGGACCGTATAGTTCGTCGCGGTCACTGTCGGTCGCGTCACTCCCGCTGCTAATGGTCCGAACGCCGACACATTTCCAAAACTAAGACTCGCCGCGGAAGTCCCGGTGCCACCCAGATTCACGGATTGCGGATCGCTGTCAAAGATCAGCGTGATGCCGTCCTTGTTAATCAGCGTCGCGTTGATCACTCCGGTTGCCGTCGGGTTCTGGGCAAAGAGCGCCGAAGCCGCGAACAAGATCGCCATCACCGCCGCATTCCGGATTGTTGAAACGTTCTTCATTGCAAACCTAATTCGCCGTTGCCAGGAACGCGATTGTCTCCTGCAGCACCTGCGCTGGAACGTTGTTCCTCACCTGTACTTGAAGTGTCTTGGTCACGGCCTGGGCATAGTTATCGGCATTGTCCAGCGTCGTGAAACCGGTCGTTAGAGCGGTGTTGTTGATCAGCCAGGTCACCCCGGTGGGAGGCCGCGTGGAGATCTGGGCTGCCAGCCGGTAGTTCGGGCTGCTGGTATTACTCTTGGTAACCACCACATCAAAAGCACTGCTCACCTGATAAAACGCGCCGTTCAGGTGCGTGTAGTTCACGCAGGTGGAGGTGTGAAAATTCCCCGGAAACGCCGCCGTGCCAAGATCAAGGCCTACGTTGTTGGTTCCGGCATTAGTCAGCGGACAAAAGCCCACCGTATTCACGTTGGCGTTGTTGTTGAAAACCAGGCTGATCGAAGACTGGACCGTGAGATTAACGGATAGCTGGGCGGAGCTGGCCTGAGCCGTTGCACGCACCGAAAACAGCGCGACAACGCCCAGCAACATGATTGCGACTTTTTCGCCTCGACTGCTCATTCACTACCTGGACTGGCCCGAACTTGAGTCTTTCTTCAAACTTCTGCATGACTCCGACCTCCACCGCCTCATTCAGTTGACAGTGTTCGGACACTGTCCTTCAGGGCAGAACGTCGCCGTCTTTCGTTACAGAGTTTATGGTGAGACTCTGCACCAGCAAATATTACTTAAGTCATTTCTTTTGAACAGGAAGGTTCCGGGGCGCAAATCCGCAAGCAAGTTGGCGATATTTGTACTCAAGCCACTTGCCGCCTCACAATCAGTAATTTCTTGGAGTTCTTCGCCGGGCGCAGATCGAGAACCTTACCTTCCCGACAAAAATCGCGAACTATATAAGGTGAATTGCGGGAGGGAACGCGCTCCCAGATGGCGCCAACTTCGTAAATGCTAGAATCGAGCTTTCAGGCCATGAACAAGAAGATCCCCGTAGGCATTCTGGGCGCTACCGGAACGGTAGGACAGCGCTTCATTCAACTGCTCGAAAACCATCCCTGGTTTGAGGTTGCATGGCTCGCCGCCTCTGATCGCTCCGCCGGTAAGCCATACCGCGACGCCGCAAGCTGGCGACTCGCCACTCCGATTCCTGCGCGCGTCGCGAGCATGACCGTCAACGCCGCCGCGCCTGTCGGCGACACTCCTAAGTTGATCTTCGCGGCGCTCGATGGCGCCGCTGCGCGCGAAATCGAACCTGCCTTCGCTGATGCCGGATGTGCAGTGGTTTCGAATTCCAGCGCGTTCCGCATGGCCGAAGATGTCCCGCTTGTGATTCCCGAGATCAACGCCGACCATACCGAGTTGATCAAGACGCAAAAGTGGTACAAGAAAAACGGCGGCTTTATGGTCACCAACCCAAACTGCTCGGCGATTGGCTTGGTCATGGCGCTGGGCCCGCTTCATCGTCGATTTGGCGTGGAAAAGGTTTTTGTCGCGACCATGCAGGCTGTCAGCGGCGCAGGTTATCCCGGCGTTCCATCACTCGACATTCTGGGAAACGTGATCCCGTACATCGCCAGCGAAGAGCCGAAAATGGAAGCGGAAACCGGCAAACTCCTGGGCACGCTCGAAGGTGGGGAGATCAGGCCCGCTGACTTGCTGGTAAGCGCCCATTGCAACCGCGTTCCGGTAGAAGACGGCCATACCGAATCAGCTTCCATCAAGCTCGGCAAGCAGGCAAAGGAGGAAGAGATCATCGCCGCATGGCAGGATTTCCGCTGCACACCGCAGAAGCTCAAGTTGCCCAGCGCGCCGGAGCAGCCGGTGATCTATGATTCTGCGCCGGACCGTCCGCAGCCGCGCCTGGATCGCGATCGCGGCAACGGCATGTCTGCCGTCGTCGGGCGGCTGCGCCCGTGTAATATTTTTGACTGGCGTTTCACCGTGCTCTCGCACAACACCATCCGCGGCGCCGCCGGTGCGGCGATCCTGAACGGCGAACTTCTCAAAGCACAGGGCTACATCAGTTGACGTACTACGCGCGTCAATCCAGCTCTCATTCAGATGAGGGCGTGCTGCCATGATCGTCATGAAATTCGGCGGCACCTCAGTCCAGGACGCCGAAGCCATCGATCGCGTTGCTGCCATTGTGCGTGAACGGCGGGCCGAAAGACCCGTCGTCGTGGTCAGTGCGCTCGCCAAAATCACCGATCAGCTTCTCGCGATGGCCGCTGCAGCCGGCGCCGGGCAGCGTGATAAAGCCCTGGAGCTGTGCGCCGCCGCTCGTGATCGTCACAATCAGACCGCACTTAACCTGCTGGAGCAGGAAGACTTTCAGAAGATCGCACCGGAACTTGCCGCCGACTTCAACTCCCTTGAAGAACTGCTCCGCGGCGTAGTCGCTGTCGGCGAACTCACCTTACGCACCACGGACATCATTGGCGGCTTCGGAGAGCGCGTATCCTCGAAGATTGCCACGGCGGCATTCCAGCGCCGCGGGATTGAGGCCACGCACGTGGACTCGCGCCAGTGCATCGTGACCGATGCCACCTACGGGAAGGCGATTCCACAGTTCGGCGAAACCAACGCCCGCCTTGCCGAAACTGTCGGTCCGTTGCTGGAACGCGGACGCGTCCCCGTGATGGGAGGATTTATCGGCTCCACGCGGGAAGGCAGCTCCACCACCCTCGGCCGTGGCGGATCGGATTTCAGCGCCGCCATCGTTGGCGCCGGCCTGAACGCCACCCGGATCGAAATCTGGACCGACGTGGACGGCATGATGACCACCGATCCCAACCTCTGTCCCGGCGCTCGCCGCATCAAGACCATCAGCTTTGAAGAAGCCGCCGAGCTTGCCTATTTCGGCGCCAAGGTCCTTCACCCGGCCACGCTGTTACCAGCGATCCAGAAGAATATTCCGGTGCTGATTCTGAATTCGCGCAACCCAAAATGCGAAGGCACGCGCATCACAGCGACAGCGCCGAAAAGCAAGAATATCTTCAAGGCCATCGCAGCGAAGAAGCGAATCACCGTGGTGGACGTGGTCGCCACGCGCATGCTGATGGCGCACGGCTTCCTGAAGAGCATCTTTGAGGTTTTTGCCAACCACCGCTGCCCAGTGGACATGGTTTCGACTTCTGAGGTCAGCGTTTCCGTCACGGTTGACTCGAACGAATCCATCCCCGCGATTGCTGCCGACCTGGCGAAGCTGGCAGACGTAAAATATGAAGGCAGGAAGGCGATTGTCTGTCTGGTGGGCGAGAACATCCGCAATACGCCGGGAATAGCGGCGCGTGTGTTTAGCGCGATTCCTGACACCAACATCCAGATGATTTCCCAGGGCGCGTCAGAGATTAACATCAGTTTCGTAATCGATGAACCCGACGTTCCCAAAGTGGTGTCACGGCTCCACGAAGTTTTCTTTTCCCAGGTTGATCCGGCAGTCTTCGCTTAATCAAAGAGGAGTTTCTCTGTGAAAGTTGTGGTGCTTGGCCGGGGAAAGACCGGCGCTCTGGTTGCCGAAGTGGCACAACAGCGCGGCCATCAGGTGAAGACGCTTGCCAGCAGTGAAAACCCTGACGGGCGCGGTCTCACTCTCGACGTACTCCGCCAGAATGATGTGGTCATTGACTTCACCACGCCCGCCGCGGTCATCGCCAATATCTTTCGATGCGCCGAAGCGCGCGTTCCCATCGTGGTCGGCACAACCGGTTGGTACCAGCACCTCGATAAAATCCAGCAGCTGATCACCGACAAAAATGCCTCGCTTCTTTATGGATCGAATTTCTCGGTGGGCATGAACTTTTTCTTTAAGGCCGTGCAGGCGATTGCGCCGATTCTCAGAAGCCAGTACGAAGGCCATATCGCGGAACGTCATCATGCGCAAAAAAAAGATAAGCCATCGGGCACCGCGGTCACCATTCAAAAGCTCTTTGAAGCCGGATCAGGCGTAAAACTCGATATCACTTCTGTTCGCGAGGGCGACACAGTCGGCATGCATATGATCACCCTCGACTCCGCCCATGACACCATCATGCTTACCCACGATGCCAAGTCGCGTCTCGGCTTCGCCGAAGGCGCCGTTCGTGCCGCCGAGTGGCTGCCCGGCAAGACCGGTTTTTATGAATTTCCTGAGATCGTGGACCAACTCTGATACATCGGGAGATCTTGCGATCGGGAGATCGGCTGGTCTGATCTCTCTTTATTAAACATTGGTTTGCGAGCGTTCAGTGCGATCAATTTCAACGGCTTATTCCCGATGACCCGATACTCCGATACCCCGATATTCCGTTATCCCGATTTCCTTCCATCATTTATCCTTGTCGCATGAACTTCCAGGGCTGCGGTACAGCGCTTGTAACCCCCTTTCGCCAGGACCAGAACATTGACCAGGAACGCCTCGCGCGGCTGGTGGAATGGCAGATCGAATCCGGCATCCACTTCCTGGTCCCCTGTGGCACAACCGGTGAGACTCCGACTCTCAGCAAAGCCGAGTGGCTGCGCGTTATCGACATCACAATCGAAGTCGCGGCTGGCCGGGTGCCGATCGTGGCCGGCGCCACCTCCAACGACACAGCCGACGCGGTGGAGAAAGCGCGCGAACTCAATCGCCGCAAAGGTGTCGACGCGATCCTGACCGCGTCACCCTACTACAACAAGCCCACGCAGGAAGGTCAGTACCAGCATTTCAAGGCGATCGCCGAGGCCGTGGACAAACCACTCGTGCTCTACAACGTGCCCGGACGCACCGGCGCAAACATTGAACCCGTCACTCTCGGCCGGCTGGCAAAGCTGCAAAACATCGTCGCGGTAAAGGAAGCCAGCGGAAATATCGGCCAGATTGCAGAGGTGTTCAATCACGTCCCGGACAGATTCAAGGTCTTCTCCGGCGATGACGCGGTAACCCTCCCTGTGATTTCACTGGGTGGAGTAGGAATTATTTCCGTCGTCTCGAACGAGATTCCGAAAGAAATGTCTGATCTCACTCAGGCAGCGCTCGAAAACGATTGGAAACGGGCTCGCCAGATTCAGCGCAGGTTCCTGCCGCTGATGCAGGCCAACTTCCTGGAATCAAACCCCATGCCGGTTAAGACCGTACTGGCGCTGATGGGGCGGGTCGAAGAAGTTTTCCGGCTTCCCATGGTGCCGGTGAAGCGTGAAACCCGCATCAAGCTGCACCAGATCGCCGCCGAAGTTGGGCTGCTTGAGCCGGTGCCGGCGACGGTCTCGGACCTGTAATGTTTATGTAAAAAAATTAGCGGCTGCGCCCTTACGCAGCCGCCACACCCCTGCGGACCCGGCAGCCGGAAGGAGTTACTTAAGAGATCCACACTGCCGGGCCCATTCTGCCCACTAGGAGAAACATCCCTCTGCCTTAGATCGAAGGCCTCCGCCTTT
>JBAIYI010000094.1:0-25755 GCA_037915955.1 Terriglobales bacterium | reverse complement strand
ACAGCGAATCACAGGTATGCTAATCCCCGGAACCTCGGCTTCCACCTCAGCGACTTCCGGCGGAATTCGCCGAACGACGGAAACAAACGACGCGAGGCCCGTGGGCAGAGAATTGGACGGCATGTTGCCAACATAGACTGCCCCGGTCGAGCGATCGTAGACCGGTTGGCCTGAGCCATGGCCGAGGATTGCGCCTGCCACGTGGGGTGGCACCGGATTGGCGGGATCACGGCTCGCCGAAAACGATGGATCGCTCACGTCGATCTGGATCAGCATCGCGGACTCAGTAGCAGCATCCGTCATGGGTGCAATCGTGTCCCGCAGACTGCCGTCACTGCTCACCCATTTGTAACCTGAGCGCGCCATTACAACGTAGACATATGTGGGTGGCGGCGTGAGATCAGGAATTTCTTTCACTCGGTTGGCGATTTCCGTCTCTGTGGGATACGACACCGTCATTGCCACCGGCTCCCAGACTGCCGGAGGGGTGAGCCCCGTGAATGATCCGTTGGGCAAGACGGTGTAGATGACCTCAGGAGGCTTGGGCCAGGGCCAGGTTCCTACAATGGTGTTGTCATTGAAGCGCGTGATCGTCAGCCCGTTCTTATCGACCGTGTACAAAAACGGGCGTGGAGGAATCACTTGCGAAGGAGGTGCGTAGACGAGAGGATCCACCGCAGTCAGCCGCGGACTGGATGGCGCTAGATTCTTGGTGCCCTGGATCGAGTACTGCGGCGGCTGGGCAATTGCGAAACTCGCTGTTAGAAGTGCAACAATGAAAAGCAGAATCAGTCGCTTCATTTTCTATCTCCTTGCTTGCAGAGGCCAGCGCGGTTCGCACACGCGTCCTGCGGCCGAGCACTGCCGGCAGATTTTTACCCGTGGTCCATGCGAGCACGACATACCGTCGTCAGCAATCCAGGCGCGCAGCCATCAACCAACTGATAGCGCTACTTGGACTGCAGTGGAGGTGGCAAAAGGCATTCCAGGATGCCAATCAGCACAGAGGGGATGTTGATTGGCGAATGAGGTTGTTTCGCAAAGGTGAGGGATGCCAAAGCGGAGAAAACAGCCACAAGGAATATACAACTTACCATTTACTACACTCCCTAGACTGGTGGTCGCCGGAGGGACCGAACAACTACATTCCGAAATTATTACCGCTGCCTGAGTAGCTGCGGTGTTCTGGGTCACATGGCGTTGTGATTTGCTCGCATAACGAACTGCCTTGCACGCAAGAGAACATGCGGAAGCACAGCGAACTGAATGGCGAAGAAAACGCCAATGCAGACAAGACTTTAATGATTTTGTGCGCTAGATAATTCAAAATGAGATTTTCCTGAAACTGCAAGCGATCGCTCTGAATCAATGATCAATGGGCGTCGTGAAATCTCAGCGATAACACCAAACAAAAAGGCCGCTCGCGAGTTTCTCACGAGCGGCGTGATTTCACTTTCCATGCTCCCCTCCAACTGCGTAATCGGCTCGATTTCGCCGAGTTCCTCCATGCGTTTGTAAAACTTCCAGATCTTGATCTTCTCTTTATGGCTCCGTGGGTAACCCATCCTTTCGGGCTTTGCATCTGTCCTTCTCCACCTGGATCGGGTGCCGTACTCTTTTCTGGGGCCGCCGCACGGGGTTTGCGGCGTGCGGAAGAAAAGGGTGGAGTGGGAGACGATTAACTTCGATCCTGACAGGCCCTTCTTCTCCGCACTATAGAACCTGAAGCTGCCCGAGAACCGCAGTTCGGGTAATCAGCGTGCGTTCTGAAGTGCCAACGCTCAATACCGCGGCAACCCTCGCTGTTCGGCTTCCTTGTATCGCTTCAGAATAATCAGCAGGTTCCCTCCCAGCACCGCCGTGCCCACGATCCCCGGCAGAAGGATCCCGTACCACACTCCCCAGGGCTGCCGGTCCGCCACGGCCACCAGCCCAATAATAATGAGACCGATCGCAATGCTCCACAGCAGCACCCATGCGCTCACTACCGCACGCTTCGCCCGCCCTTTAGGCACAAGATAAAACGCTACGGCGCCCAGGATTACCGCTGCAACGCCGTATGCTGCTCCACAAATCCAGGAATATTTATTCGGATCAAACCACGGTCCCGTCATCTTTTCACCTCCAAACGTTCGTTGCTGCCGGGTGACGGCGTCATAGCCAGTCACCACGGAAAAACTCCGCCTCAACCCATTGCGGAAAATCCAGCCGCATGCGCCTTGGCCTGAGAAAGGTCCAGGTTCGCGGCTTCCTCCCGCAACGTGCCTGCGATTCCCAGCGCACGCGTGTAGCGGTGGAATGTCGTTTTCGGCAGACCAAGGCTCTCGCGCGCCGACTTGATGTTCCAGTTGTGCTGGCGCAGCCTGGCCAGGATAAGTTCGCGGCCAAAGGTCTCCAGCGCTTCACGCATGGGGATGTCTCCCACCAGCATCGCGCCCGCCTTCGGGTTCCATTCCTGTCTCGCGATGTAGGGAATCAGGCGCGTGAACAGCGCGGTATCAATTGGACTGCCGGATTTCACGTGCGTGATCAGGAGCGAGCACACGCGCGCCAGTTCTCGCACGTTGCCCGGCCATGAATAACCCACCATCATCTTTAATACGTCGGCATGCAGGCTGAGGATAGTCTTCTGTGTCCGCTTCTCGTTATAAGCGATGAAATGCCGCACCAGCGCCGGAATGTCCCAGGGCCGCTCGCGCAAAGGCGCCAGCCGAATGGCCTGCGTGCGGAAACGGTCAAGCAGGTCCGGCCGCATGCGGCCTTCCGCCACGGCCCGTTCCGGATCGCAGTTGGTCCCCAGGATTACCTGCACATCGATGCGCTGCTCTCGCGTCTCACCCAGTGGCACCACCGTGCGGTTTTCCAGAACCCGCAGCAGCGTTCCCTGCGCCTTCAGAGAAAGGTCGCCGATCTCATCCAGGAACAGGACTCCGTGATCTGCCGCGCGAAACAGTCCCGGCTCGTTCGCCAGCGATCCGGTGAACGATCCCTTCTTGTGCCCGAAGAAACGCGCGGTAGCCAGTTCGTCTGTGATTTCAGCGCAGTTCACGGCGACATACGGCTTGTTGCGGCGCAGGCTGTAGGAATAGATGTAGCGGGCCACCAGATCTTTTCCTGTACCCTTTTCTCCAAGGATCAGGATGGGATCGGGGTCAGGAGCGCTGGCCGCAGGAATATGGATATCATGTAGCTCCTGCCGCAGAGCTTGCGTCTGCAGAGACACGCCAACGATTTCCGGCGCGTCTTCCGGTGCCTTGATCTCTAACGGGCGCGAGTCCTTCTCCTCCGCGCACAGAATCCTTGGAAATCCCAGCCGCACCAGCTGGCCAAGAGCCAATGTGTAAAGACCCAGCCATTTGCTGGCCACCGCCTGCAGCTCCGGGTTCGTATCTTCCTCGCGCTCCACGTGCAGGATGGCGGCAGGCACGTCCAGCACCGGATCAAGCACCACTGCGGAAAGCACGTGCAGCCCCGGCGATATGTTTTGGATTGCTTCCGCGGGCTGCTCAGCGCCTTTCTCTTCTGTCTTGGATTTTTCTGTGTATGCCTTCCATATGCGGTCCGCCACACTGATCCCGCTGGTCGGACCAGATTCAATCGCAGCGATCTCACTCGCCTGCAGTCCGGTTTGGCAAAGCGTTTCCAGCCGGATTGAGTCAGGCTCATGCCGGACCAGAAATACTCCGCCACGTACCGCCGCCAGTCCATGCGCCACCGATTCGAACGAGGCGGTGATGGTGTCCTCTGCCTGGCTCGGGTATTGCAGTCCGCGGAACAAAATGGAAACTCCGTTGAACAAAGACTCTTGATCGTAAGCAAGGCGTGGGGTCGCCATGATCACCCTCTCATTACGTTTGGGAGCGGAAAAAAGTTGCCGGCTTGAAAGCCATTTTTCCCGCAACCCGGTCTTCCGTTTTCGCCCTCCGGAATGTTTCTCGTCCGGTGCGTCCGATGTGCAACCAACCTTTTAGAAAGGCAAGCAGCTTGCCAAAATCCCGTGCTCAATCCACGCCACTTAGACCGGTCTTAGATTTCGCGCTTGTCCAGCTTCGGACGCAAGTATCCACTCACGGACAAAAGCCTTTAGAAATTGAACCTGGCGCCGCTGTCCAGCCGTTAAACAAAAGTCATTCGGTTTTTCTGGAGCTTGAGATTGCGGAACATAGATCACGCTACTGAGATCAGCGGTGGCCTGTCGTCGCCCGAATCTGAATCGTGATTGGAATAGTCCTCGGCAAGCAGGGCAGCAGAGAGGCTTCTTCTGTTCCGTTGTGGTTTATCAAGAATGCCGGCCTGCTCCAGCAGGCAGTCCAGCAGGAAGTCATTCCGTTCGCCGTGAGCCAGCCGGTTGAATACCAGCGCGATGCCCGCGCTTCCCGTGCCGTAATCGCAGCACAACCGTGAGAGCATGTCACCGGGAAACGCCGTGCCCTGCGGTCTCTCTACGCGGAACCGCTCCATGCTTTCGCTCGCCCGCAAGGCGGATTTCAGATATCTTGTGCTGCCCGTGAACTCGAACATATCAAGGGCAAAGTCTGCCAACCCGGCCTGCCCAAGAAATTTCCCAGGCATCACCACATACTGGCGGTCGGTATCGATGAATATTTTCTCCAGCGCGGCACGATATATCGGATCGTCGAGGACCTTGGCAAAACGCAGTGCGGCGGTTCCGATGCCCGCGCTCCCGTATCGCCAGTACGGAAAAACCGGCGACTGCCCATGGACTGCCTGTCGCCAGGAAGAGCCGCCGTCCTGCGTTGTCACCGCAAAACTTAAGTCGAACTCAAGCGCCTTGCGTCCCGCTTCCAGAAACTCAAAATTGTGCGTGGCGAAGGAGAGATAAAGCAGGAACAGGGCAATGCCGCTGGCGCCGTGTGCGAAACCGAGTTGTGCTTCGCTCGCAGCTTCCCAGGAATATCCGGCCGGAGAGACGTGCACCCGTTGCATCAGGGCACGACCAGCCGCTTCCGCTTTTTTCAGGTAAAGTTCATCTCCGCTTTCAAGAAAGAAACGCAGGCACGTCATACCCCAGCCCGCTGTGCCGTAGAAAATTCCGGGATCTTTGTGCAGCAGAGGATGCTCAAACGTGAGCTGGAATATTTTTCTCGCGTCATCGAGCGCACCCATTTCAAGAAGGCCCAGCGCTATTCCTGACAGTCCGACATACAGTCCTGGCGCGTAATCTTCACGGCTGATTTTGTGCCGCAGGATCCAGTCCATGATGAGCGGTGAACTTTTGCCCGTGACCTTCTTCAATGAATAACCCACTCCGGCTGCTCCATAGGCCAGGCTCAGCGGGTTAGTCGTGAATACCCTGGGATCCGCGGGGAAGAGCCGGTCATCGCGCCAATAGCTGGCCGAGTGCTCCAGGTGAGCCACCATCGATGAGAGTAAAGCCTCATGTTCATATTTTGGACGCACCTGAGCAGCTGGCGGAGCAAGGGTTGGATTATGCTCGATGACTTCAATCATTGTCGCGGAATCTGGCCGGTTCTCCGGTTCCGACCCCATCAACTGGAGCACCATGTCCGTGACCGGCTTGGGGAACCGCGTATCCTTATTTATGCATTCAATAAAGGTCCGCTTCGCTTGCCCATTGAGGTGGATCAGGGCATTGACTGGGAACAGACAGGCCATCAGCACGGCGCCCGCAGAATAGTAATCGTCATCGAACCCGGCGCTTGCGCCTTTCAGCCTCTTCTCAGAGACAAAGCCGGGCGTGTACAGCGAGCTTGGCCGGTCAACTCCTGCCTGGGTAGCTCCCTCAAAATCAATGATCTTGAGCTCCCCATCTGAGTCGGCAACAATCAGGTTGTTGATAGAGAGATCCGCAAACACGATCCCATGGTCGTGCAGGGTCTTCAAGATTCGTGCCAGGCCGCTGCATATGCCGCGGAATCTCTCATACCAGTCCTCAAAATCCTTTTGTGATGGCCTGGTGCGTAGCAGGACGTTGTGTTGCGCCGAGTGTGCCGCCAGTGAAAGGCCTGCCACGAATTCTTCCACCAGAAACCAATGCTCCCATTCCTGAAACAGTTCCAGGGGTGCAGGAGCAATGCCGGCCTCTTTCAGTACGTTGAGCAGCCGGTATTCTTTCTTGAGCGATTCCACCGCATCGTATCCGTCCGGGGTTGCATTCACGCATGGCCGCGCTTCCTTGATCACCACCTTGCGGCCGGTGTGTGTATCCAATGCGCGGTACACACCGCCGGCATTGGAGAAATCCAGCACATCTTCGATCTCATACCGGCCTTGCTTCATCGTGCAGGTTGGAGGATCGGGTTGGGACGGATCCTCAACCGGAATAGGCGGATTCTCCCATGCAGGTACCACCGGATACGGAGTGCGCTCATCGGGAACTTCTGTCCCGTCAGGAGCTATCAGCATGGGCGTGCGTTCCCCCTTCACATTCAGGGTTTCATGCAGGCGCATGCCACCATAGCGAAAGAAGACAACCCGGCTGTCTTTGTAACGATGGTCAGACAGAATATAAGGACCGCAGAATGTTCGCGTCGCCTGGTATAGCTCTTCAATGAGTTGCCGGAAATCTGCAGTAGTCTGCGGATAGATTGTGATGAACTTTCCTGATTTCCCGCGCGACCAGTTCTTGCTGTTCATCAGGGAAAGTGTGTTCATGTCCAGCGCGAATTTGAAATCCGTATCACAACGCCTGAAGAGCACCGTGGTCACTTGCTCCAGGATCGCACCCGCGCTGGCAGGTGTCGCCGAAACGTGAATCTTCCATCCCTGCTGCGGAACATTGTTGTTTTGTGAACCACAGTGGAACCAGATTCCGCTGCGTTGAATGGACCATCCACTGGGCAGCTTCCGGGAAATCGCGTCGAAGAAATCTGCCGTGCGAGGCTTATACGCTGTGAAGGTCTCGTGGTAATCGTGGTCCAGGAGTCGAAATAACGGATTGGGTCTGCTCCGCATGCGTCGTGCCTCTTGCCGGCTTCGGGCCCTCTGTCGCAAATGGGGGAATATCGTCAGAGGGCCCTTTCCTGGATTACTCCATCTGAAACGGGCTCTCCGCGGCGTTCGGACCTTCCGGGCAGATGGTGCTTACGGCGCTGCCAAACAGGTTTCCGCACTCGGAGGTGCTGCTGTTGGAATGCATTTTCTGAAGCATCAATACTCGTGTCATGGCTGTTCTCCTGATTGATCTCAAGGTTTTGGGGGCCCGCTGATCTGAATAGCATGATCTCTGCCAAATCCGTCACACACCCTTTGTGACAACCACGAATACAGTTTCAGAGAATCGAAGATCACACGCTCTCCACTGCTTCCGAGTTTTCTATTTCGGGATTCGCAAAAACAGCGCAAAGCTATGTGTTTCCTAATTTTGCCGTCCGGGCAGAGCACCCATGCCGGTCCCTCTTTTCCTCTCGCAAAAACCGATGTTTCCTGAGTGCAAATTTGCGCACTCACATTCCGATTCTTTGCACCTTGTGAATCGATCCAGCGGGGTTCTGGTTGTCCAGAGCTGGATTGCCATGTCCACGTGCGAACATTTGCGAGGGAGTAAACGAGAAAGCACCGGGTTTGCCAGTGCGTGTGGCCGCGGCAGCGGAGGTCCGGTGGAAATCACCGCAGTGGCCACCATTGGACGCTCAGATTTTTTACTGTCCAGCACTGGACAGGGGTGTCCGCCCGCGGACAAAATAGGTGTCCGTTCAGCCCGAATCCCTTGAATCATCAGTAGTTATGTGTGGCCCTTCGAGTGCCTGCTGAAAGAGAGCACTCGCCGTGGAGCAGAGTGAGTACTCCACGGCGGCAGTGGGTTCCAGGAGATGCCACGGCGCAATGCACAGTTTTTTACAGGACATCACATATTCTCTGCGTTCGCTTCAGCGTACTCAGGGGTTCACGGTGATGGCTGTTTTGACGCTCGCGATCGGTATCGCCGCGAACGTGGTTGTGTTCAGTGTCATCAATGCCGCATTGCTCCGCCCTCTCCCTTATTCGGAGCCTGAACGGCTGGTGATCTTGACCTGGTATGGCCCAGAAGGTCGCCTTACCCGCGATATCTCCGCGTCTGCGTTTTTCGAGCTGAAAGAGCGCGGTCACTTCTTTTCCAGCATTGCCGCAGCGCGGGATAGTGGAGTAAATGTTGCCGGAATAGGAACTCCTCAGTACAGGCACGTGCAGAAGGTATCTCTGAATTTCTTCCGGACGCTTGGCGCAGCACCTTACCGTGGCCGCGACTTTCTTCCTGAAGAGGACCAGCCCGGCGGCCCGCGCGCTGTCCTGTTGAGCTATGGCGCCTGGGTCCAGGATTACAACAAAGACCTTGCGGTGATCGGCTCCTCCGTTAGGATCAGTGGCGAACCCTACACTGTCGTCGGCATCATGCCGCAAAAGTTTCGGTCATTTCCCTCCGCGGACCTCTGGATACCATTGCGGCTCACGCCGGCAAACGCTGATGCGGGAAACGAATATCGGGTAATCGCCCGCCTGAAGGGTGGCGTCACTGCAGAACAGGCCCGTCAGGAGCTGGCGACATCTGCGGAATACCGGTCGACTTATCCGTTGCGTTCCATGGCGTCGGAAACCGCCCTTGTTCCTGAGGAACTCCAATCCTTCATCGTCGATGGTACCCGGCGCGGTCTTTATTCGTTATTCGGGGCAGTCGTATTTGTTCTGCTTATCACCTGCACAAATCTGGCTTTGTGTTTTACCGTCCGTGGAGCGTCCCGGCGTCATGAATTCGCCATTCGCGCTGCCCTTGGATCCAGCAGGTGGCGCCTGATCAGCGTGGGGCTGATGGAGGCCGTGCTCATCGCGGTTTCTGGAGGTATCCTCGGCGCCATTGCGGGCAAGGAGTTGATCCCCGTCGTCAAGTGGCTGGCTCCGGCTGACCTGCCCCTCAGCTCTGCCATAGCCATCGATGGCAACGTCCTCTTGTTCATCTTGTTGATCTCCGCCGCGGCAGCCGTTCTGCCTGGCATAGCGCCTGCATTGCGTATGTCCGGTGTGCACATCCAGGACGTACTGCGACAATCACCTCTCTCGGGCACTTCCACGGTCCAGCAGACCCGGCTGGGGAGCGCTCTCGTGACTGCCCAGACCGCGCTCACGCTGTGCCTGCTCGCGGGCACAGCATCCCTGTTGACGCAGTTTCTACGTCTCCATGCAGTCTCGCCGGGTTTTGAGGCGGAAGGGGTTTCTGTCGCGCAAATCTCGCTCATTGACGGGCGCTACACCACCACGCCTGCCACCGTGCAGTTGATTGATCAGATTCGCGATGCCTTGACCCAGGTGCCAGGCGTGGAGAGCGTCGCCACAATCAATGGATTACCCCTCGAACAAGGGCTCGGCCTTCCGCTCTATCCTGTGGACGCACAGGACAAGACGATCTATGGCGAATCCCAGCTGCGCGTGATCACCCCGGGATATTTCCAGACAATGCGAATCCCCGTTCGGACCGGGCGCACTTTCTCGGATCGCGACGACCAGGGTGGCCGCCCGGTGATTATCGTGAATGAGACTCTGGCTCGGCGCTGGTGGCCGAATCAATCCGCCGTGGGAAAGTTCATCGCGCTGCGGAGTGATCTAGGCTCTCAATTCTCTGACGTTCCCCGCGAAGTGGTTGGTGTGGTCGCTGACGTCCATGAAGCTGGGCTGGATCGACCTGCTCCGCCCACATCGTTCATTTGTCTGAAACAGACCCCCGATAAAATTTCCGTTTTCGTAAATCTGCTGTTTCCCACGTCTGTCGTGATCCGTTCCAGCAGTCGCGCCAATCTTTATCAGGCGCTCAGCCATCCGCTGGCAAGTGCTGATTCTGACCTTGCTCTCGTCTCGCTTCGGCCTCTCCGGGAGGTCCTTTCTGGTTCGCTGGCTCGACCTCGTTTTTACGTGTCTCTTACCGGTATCTTTGGGGTTTTCGCCCTGTTACTCACCGCGGTTGGCCTTTACGGGCTGCTCAGTTATCACCTCGTCTTGCGCACGCGTGAGATTGCCATGCGCGTGGCAGTGGGCGCCAGGCGCGCTCACATCATCAGCCTGATTATCAGGCAGGGAGTCGGTATGGTACTGATTGGAATCGCGCTCGGCGCTTTGGCGAGCGTTCTACTCGCAAACACGCTGAAACTCGTAATCTATAATACGGTCGGCATAACATGGAGCTCGCTGGCTGGCGCTGCGCTTGTTCTTGCCGGCATTGCTCTCGTGACCAGCCTGCTGATCGCTGTTCGTGCAACGGCGATTGAGCCGATGGCCGTGCTGAGGAGCGAGTGATGACAATGGGAACGCTATACCCATTTGACCTCGCCGCAGATCTCCTCTCAATCGGTGCAATGCCTGTTTACGCAAGAGAGGACAGCAGCGTGCGTATCAGCGAACACCCCTACCGCATCCTGGTGGCCGATGATCAGGCTGCCGTTCTCGATGCTCTGAAGTTGCTCTTTCGCTCCCATGGCTTCGAGGTTGACTGCGTTCGCTCGCCTCAGGTCGTGCTCGAGTCCATTACACTGCGCGAATACGATGCATTGCTGCTCGACCTGAATTACGCGCGCGATACCACCTCGGGACGCGAAGGCATCGAGCTTCTGGATCGTATCCGCGAAATTGACAGTCAGATTCCGATTATCGTGATGACCGCATGGGGAACCATTGATTTAGCGGTTGCCGCGGTGCGTCGCGGTGCGCGTGACTTCATCCAGAAGCCGTGGGATGATGAGCGGCTGGTCGCTACCATCACCGTGCATGCCGAACTCTACCGCGCCCTTCGTCAGGGGCAGCGACTGGCGGCAGAAAATCATCTGATGCGGAACCGCGGGCGCACCACATTCATTGCCCAGGCGCCCTCCATGCGTCCCGTGGCCGATGCAATTGCCCAATTCGGTCCTTCGGACGCCAGCGTGCTCATCACCGGCGAGCACGGCACCGGCAAGGAAGTCGTTGCTCAGATGCTCCATGCCGTCTCGCGCCGGGCAGAAAAACCTCTCATCACCGTGAACACAGGCGGTCTTCCGGAAGGCACCTTCGAAAGCGAACTCTTCGGGCATGTCCGCGGCGCATTCACTGACGCGCGTACCGATCGCATCGGCCGCTTTGAGATGGCCGATGGCGGCACCCTCTTCCTGGATGAAATAGCCAATGTTCCCATGCGGCAGCAGGCCCGCCTTCTTCGTGTTCTGGAAACCGGAGAAATGGAGCGGGTCGGTTCGTCCCGGACTCAAAAGGTGAATGTTCGTGTTATTTCCGCCACCAACGCTGACCTCAAGGCTGCCTGCGCGGCCGGCGATTTCCGCGAAGACCTCCTGTTCCGTTTAAATACTGTAGAAATTCACCTGCCCGCCCTCCGCGAGCGGAAGGAAGACATACCCGCGTTGGCGGCGCACTTTCTGCATAAGTACAGCACGCGTTACGGCAAGCAGATTGAGGGTTTCACTCCGGAAGCAATGAAAAAGCTCCTCGATTACTCATGGCCGGGCAATGTGCGGGAGCTGGACCACACCATCGAACGTGGTGTTCTTATGTGCCGTGACGAAAGGATTGAGGCCAGTCATCTGGGACTCACTACGGCTAGCGTCGCTGATGCCACAGGGCTCGGAGATATGAGCCTGGAACAGGTTGAGGCCTTGCTCATCGGCAAGGCGCTCGCGCGCTTCAATGGCAACGTTAGCCAGGCTGCGGAGATCCTGGGACTCAGCAGGGGAACCTTCTACCGGCGCATGGAAAAACATGGCCTCTATGTTCCTTCCGCAGTCAAAAAAGAGAAAGCATAAGCCGGCATCCAGCATACCCTTCGAACGAAGGCTGCTGTTTTCCGTTCTCGCCACTGGGCTTCCTTGTGGGGTCCTGGCGTTTGCTCTGCTCTGGTCCGGCTCTTATGCTCTCGACCATAAGATTGAGGGAACTGTATTTGTCGGGCTCTTCTGGCTCGGGCTGGCCTTCTCCGCGCGCAATCGGGTCGTGAATGCCATGCGCGTCCTCTCGAATGTCGTCGCCTCAGTGAAGGAAGAAGACTTTTCGTTTCGCGCTACACGCGCCTTGTCCGGTGATGCTCTTGGCGACCTGGCAATTGAAATCAACAATCTCGCCCGCGCGCTTGAATCTGAGCGCCTGGGAACCATGGAAGCCGAAAACCTGCTGCGTAAGGTCATCTCGGAAGCGGATGACGTCATCATGGCATTCACCATGGACGGCCGCCTTCAACTCCATAATCGTGCCGCGGCCAGGTTCTTGGGGATACGTGAAACCACAGCGATCAGCAGCACCGCGGCCGATCTCGGTATTGCCGAGCTGCTGGAAGGGCCGCCTTCGCAAACCATCTCGCGCTTTTCAAATGGCCAGGAGAAGCGTTGGATCGTCCGCCGTACGCACTTCCGCCAGAGCGGCATTCCTCACAGGCTGATCTTGCTCTCGGAAGCTTCAGAAGCTCTACGCGCGGAAGAGCGTCAGGCATGGCAGCGCATGGTCCGCGTCTTGAGCCATGAGATCAACAATTCTCTGGCTCCGATCAAGTCCGTGTCCCGCACGCTTGCAAGGATCCTTTCGCAAACCACGCTGCCGGACCGCATCCACAAGGACGTTGATCTTGGACTGGAAGTGATTGGAACGCGTGCCGAAGCGTTAAATCGCTTCCTTCAGAGTTATGCCCAGCTCACTCGGCTTCCTGCACCTGCCCGCCGCGATGTATGCCTGAACAAGCTGCTCAAGCGGGTTGCCGGGCTTGAATGCAGGCTGCAGGTCGGACTGGATCCCGGACCGGAACTCACCGTCAACCTGGATCCTGATCAATTGGAGCAGGTCTTAATTAACCTCATCAAGAACGCCACCGAAGCAGTGCTGGCCAGACCCGAAGCGTCACAGCGGGATGAACCGCTAGTGACAGTGAGTTGGAAGCAAACGGGCAGTGATCTCGAATTGTGGGTCCGCGATCAGGGTCTCGGCCTTCTTGATCCATCCAATTTATTTGTGCCGTTTTATACGACCAAGGAAGGCGGGGCCGGAATAGGTCTGGTGCTGTGCCGGCAGATCGTGGAGGCGCACGGCGGAAGCCTGCTTCTTCGCAATCGCGTTGATGTTTCCGGTTGCGAAGCTGAAATCAAAATCCCGGAGTGCATCGTCGCCCATGGGAACGGCGCGCAGTCGCAATGATGCGAAAAAAGAAAGTTACGGCCCGGGAGCAGCCAGCTTTGACCGTCCCGGGCCGTAATGCACCAGTCGCGTCAGGGGGAGTTGCAGGTTCGCAGCCTACTCGTGACGCAGAGCAACCACTGGATCAAGCCGCATTGCGCGTCGCGCGGGTATGTAACAAGCGCCAAGCGCAACCAGCAGTAAGATCGATGTAGCGGGAACAAACGTTCCCGGATCGCCGGCACTTATTCCTACCAGCAGTTTCGCCATTGCGCGGGTCAGCCCAAAGGCAGCTATCAATCCCAGCATGGCCCCAATGGTGATCAGCCGCACACCCTGCCCCAGGATGAGATTGAGTATGTTGCCTTTGCTGGCTCCAAGCGCCATGCGTACCCCGATTTCCCGCGTGCGCTGAGCCGCTGCGAATGAGACCACTCCGTACACACCCACCACCGCGATAACGAACCCGAGTATGCCCATGATCGCGGTCAGGGCTGCGCCCAGCCGGTATACAAGAAATCCATTTCCGCCTTCCATGACTTCACGCATGGTCTGTAGATCAGAGACGGGCATTTCCGGATCGAGCGATTGCACCTGTTCTTTGAGCTGCGAGATCAATGTTTCCGAAGCCACAGACGAACGCACCTGCAGGATCCTCATTGAGGTGAAGTTCTGGTCAAACGGAACGTAATAATAAGGTAGCGCTCCGGAGAAGTATCCGAAGAGCTTGCTGTCATGTGCGATGCCAATCACTTGCAGGAAGGGTCCGGAGGCGCTCTTCATGCTGAAGCGTTTCCCGACTGCGTCCTCTTTCGGCCAGAAGCGGTCTGCCATGGCCTGGTTGATAACCGCCACCAGGGGTGCGCTGCCGTTATCTGCTTCCGTGAAGGTGCGTCCGCGAAGCAGCGAAGTTCGTAATGTCTGAAAATAATCCGTTCCAATTCTGTTGAAGAAAAGCAGCGGTGGCTGTTGCCCCGGCGGCAGGGGTTGACCTTCGATATAGACAGGGCTGCCGTCGTTGTAATTACCCATGGGGACGCTGAATGCCTGGCTCGCGGACTGCACTCCGGGCAGCGCTCGCACGCGCCGTTCCAGTTCACGATAGAACTCGACTGTCCGCGTCTGGTCGTACCCGACCTGATGTGGATCCACCATCACGTTAACCACATTCTCCGGCTCAAAGCCGAGCGCCATGTGCTGTGCCTTATCAAGGCTGCGCACAAATCGCGCCGCCACCACCAGCAGCATAAGAGAGCAGCCTACCTGCGCGACGACCAGCAGGCTGCGCACGCGAACCCTGCTGGCGCTGGCTGATCCGCCGCGGCTTCCGTCTTGCAGTCCTGCGCTGAGTCCACCGCGGGCTGCGCGCAATGCTGGCCATGCGCCCACAATCACGCCAGTCACCAGCGCCGCCAGCAGGCTATAGGCGAACACGCGCCAATCCAAACCGAAATCCAGCACCAGTGGGAGTTTCGTTCCCAGGTTGATCGATCCTATTGCGCCACTGGCCCACATTCCCAGCAGTACACCGGATATTCCGCTGAAAAGCGCAAGGACGATGCTTTCCGTCAGCAATTGCCGCACAACGCGGACACGGCTCGCTCCCAGTGCCATTCGCACGGATATCTCTTTTTGGCGAGTCGTGGCTCGCGCGAGCATCAGGTTTGCCACGTTCATACACGCAAGCACGAGCACCACTCCGGCCATCACCAGAAACAATCCTGCGATCACAGGAATCGCACTTGCCATCTTGGGAACCGGGCGGGCGAGTTTTTCTGGAACCACGGTGACGCTGACTCCATCGTCTGTCTTTGGATATTCCAGGGCCAGCCGATTTGCGACAAGAGTTACCGAACTCTGTGCCTGCGCAAGTGTAACGTTATCCTTGACTCTTCCGAGCACCGCCAGCGTTCTCTGTCCTCGCTCTGTCCACAGCCCGTTTCCGCGAGTCTCACCCGCGAGCATGCTTAGCGGCAGGTATGCCTGCATGTCCACATTCGGCGCCACGCCGTGGAAGCCTCTGGGGGCAACTCCTATCACGACTGCCGCATTGCCATCTAAGCGTACTTGCTTTCCGACAATGCCGATGTCTCCTGAAAACCTTTTCTGCCAATACGAATAGCCCAGCACCACCATGGGTGTTGCGCCGGGCTGTTCACCTTCATTCGGTAGAAAAAGTCGGCCTGCGGCGGGTTGAACTCCCAGGGCCGAGAAGAAGTTCCCTGTCACGTAGCTGAATACGACGGGCTCTGCCTTGCCCTCTATGCTTAGACCGCCCAGGCCAATCTCGTAGGCAAACAAGTCAGAAAATGTTGCCGCCTGTTTGCGGAAATCAACCAGGTCCGGATAGGAGAAGTAATAGATGCCCAGCGTGTCTCCCTTTTGCTGTGCAGCCAATACCACCACTCGGTTGGGATCTTTGACCGGCAATGGCCTGAGCCAGCCGTTGACCACGCTGAAAATCGCTGTGTTGGTGCCGATCCCCAACGCTAACGTCACGATCGCCACGAGCGCAAAGCCGGGGTTCTTCAGCATCTGCCGCAGTGCGTACTGGATATCTTGTCTCAGGGTACTCACGTTCTATCTCCAATTCCGGTCACAGTTTTGGCCCACTTTTAAGCTCGCAGTTTGCGCTCCATTCAGGCAGACGTATGGGCTTTGAAAAGCAACAAGTTATGCAAGTTTTGGTCCGCAGATCGGTGAAAACTGTCCATTTCTGGACTGCCATGTCCAGCGGCGGACCATCTTCAAGCTGCTGATGACCGCACCGGGGAAGCCGCTTCGTCCGTGGACGCCCTCGCCATCTGCTTTCTCAGCTGCCAGATCTGCTTCATATGACGGCGCACGTGAAAAAGCTGAAACTTCCTCCACTGATTTACCGTCAATGGCCCAAGATACGGATGAGCCAGCAGGCCGACCTTCGTCCCAAATTTTTCGTGACACTTCTGCAGACGATGGTCCATTTCCACCAGGTTCTCCATGAGCGCCGTAAGTGCTTCTTCCGGACTCTGTCCTCTTGGGCAAACCATTCTGGGTGCTTTTACGCGCATGGGAAGGTACCCGAGCGTGATGACCCGAAATGTCCACCAATGCTGGCTCCGCGTGGCCTCAGGAAGCCCCGGGCTCTCCTGGCGCAGGACCACGCCGGAGGCCTTCACGGTAATGAGGAAGCCCAGCGAGAGATGCTCAAGCAAATTCGCAGCTGACCACTTCCCTTCCGGCGCCCACGTCATTTGCTCGGGAGTCATTCCTGCGATGGCCGATTGCACTTCCTTCCATGCGCGCCGCAAGTGTCGTGAATGTAGTTTCGAGATTTCGCCCGGCATTTTCGTCCTCCGATCCACAAGAAACCGTATCGGCAAGCTGATCACCGCAGCAGTTCCTGCAGTTCGTCCGCGTCTAACTCAACCGTGTCAAACCGGCGTGATTCGACTTCAAGAATCCCGTCCATGCGCCTCCTGGCGCTCCATCCCAGCGCTACGGGAGCATCGTATGGCTTGTCCTTGCTGCACAGTCTGCCTGGGATGCCGGCAGGAGTTTCGCTGCCCCAATCGTCCATCACCACCAACTCTGGGCCAGCACTGCGGCCAACCAGCGGGCTGCCCGGTTCGAAATCGTCTATCCAAAGCGCCGCGTGAGAAACATTATCCAGTTCCAGTAACGCGCTCACCCGTATACCCAGCGCTTGCCGAATCGGGGCAATATCAATCTGGGTTGATGCGGGTACAAGCACCCGTTCCAGCTGAGGCAGTACATCACGAGTGAGTACTTCTCTTTGCGCGGCCTCCAGCAACAACTCAGCATCTGCCGCAATTCCCTTGATAGGACCGGAAGAGAGCAAGCCTCTCAGGGCTCGCAACCGGTCCAGCGGATCTGGTTGCTTTTCAATCACAGAACCGTCTGTCAGGAGTCCAAAAACCGTTCCTGCGGAAGAACGCTGGAGCTTCAATGCCAACTGTGTGAAAGCGTCGTCACAACCCAGCGACTCAGGAGATGAACCCAAATCGCGACTTTCATTTCTCGTCAGGCTGTAATCACCAATGGGACGGCCAGGATCGTCCACGATCTCCTGGAGCAGGCTGCACCACCAGCTCAACATTCCGGCCGGGGGCGGCGCTTCATCCAGGCTTCCTGGAATAAGCTCAGCACACCAACCCTCGCGGCCTTCTGACACGCGCAAGGCCAGGTTTGGGCCCGCCACTCGGCGAAGATCGAAGCTATAGCCGGGCAGGGAGTCAAAATACGCTCTGGCGCCGCCGAAGAAGAGGTCTCGCGGGCGCTCTTCGACGAGTAAGACAATCGAGTGAGGGTAGAAGTCCGCACTTCCCTTCTCCCGTCGCGAAGCTTCCAGCCAGCGATGGAAGGGATACTCCTGGTTTGCCAGCGCGCTCAACATGCCTTGATGCACTCGGCCCAGGAGTGAGCTGAACTTCGGATTGCCGGACAGGTCAGATCGCATAGCGAGCGGGTTCATGAAGAAGCCGGCCATTCGTTCCAGATCAGGATGCGTGCGCCCACTCACCGCGGTTCCAACCACCACATCGGTGAGCCCGGTAAGCCGGGCCAGCAGCGTCTGCAGGGAGCTGAGGAGCAAAGTGTACAGCGTAGTGTTGTTGGCGCTCGCCAAGGCTCTCAATTTCGCGACAAGTGCGAGAGACAGAGAAACAGCCTCCCCCTTGTCTGCTCCGCGTACGTTTTTGTCTCCAATCGCTTGCAGTTTCAGAGGCTGGGGAGCATTGCGGAACAGCTCAAGCCAGTAATTTCTCTGCGCCATCAGCTCTTGCGAGTTCAGCCGAGTGGTGTGCCATTCCGCGTAATCCACAAAGCGTGCTGGTAGCTCTGGCAACTGAGAGGATCGGCCGGTGTTCATCGCGCTATAAAACTCGGCAAGGTCTTCGACCAGAATCTGTTCAGTCCACACGTCTGAAATTATGTGCGGCAACTGCATCACCCCATAGTGAAGATCGGCGGCCAGCCGCACCAACTGCAGCCGTATCATGGGTGGCCGATTCGTGAGCGGCGCGGAAAGCTGATCAGCAAGCAGGCGCCGCAGGGCCTCTTCACGGGCGTGCTCGCCCAAAGCTGAAAAATCGTGAAAAGGTAGTGTGGTCTCTACCTTTGAATGTAACTGCTGCCGCGGCTCGCCGTCGCGCTCAAGGAACGTGATCCGCAAAGCGTCATGCCGCTCAACCAGACGGGAGAGCGCGGCAGCCAGGGCGTCCGGGGAAACGGAGCCCTCAATACGGATGATCTGCGGGAACCCCCAGCCCGGCGATTCGCTCTGCAGAATGTCATTAAATGCCAGCCACATCGGTTGCTGGGCCGGTGCGAGCGAATAACAATCTTTATCCGGAGCTAGCGGTATCTTTTCGGCGACAGCAACTTTACTCGCACCCAAGGCGGATGCCAGCTCCGCAATGGTAGGGTTGAGGAACAGTGTACGAATCGAAACTGCATGGCCAAACCGCGATTGAAGGCCAAGGATGATACGAGTCGCGTTCAGTGAGTGGCCACCAATCTCAAAGAAGTTGTCGTGGATCCCGATTCTTTTCACGCCGAGCACTTCCTGCCATATCGCAGCAATATTCTGTTCGGCCTCCGTGCGCGGTGGCAGGTATTCTCGTGCACTCTCGCTCCAGTCAGGTGCGGGCAACGCCCGGCGATCTACTTTGCCCGTCCTGGTAAGTGGCAGCTTCTCCAGTTTCATCAGCGCTTCAGGAACCATGTGTTCCGGCAGTCGATGAGCAATGAACTTACGGAGTTCCCTGCTCTCAACCTTGTCGCTTCCCACCCAATATGCGACCAGCCGCCCGCCGTGGACCGTGGCCGCTGCTTGAGCAACGCAAGGATGCGCCCCAAGTACGCCTTCGATCTCGGCAATTTCGATTCGCCGGCCCCTTATCTTCACCTGCCCATCACGCCGGCCCAGAAATTCCAATGAGCCGTCCCATCGCCAGCGCCCGATGTCTCCCGTGAGATAAAGCCGAGCGCCTGGTGCGTGGCCAAATGGATCTGGGATGAAAGTCTTCGCGGTCTTTGCCGGATCACCAATGTAGCCGCGACCAACACAAATGCCGCCAATGGCGATCTCACCCACGCAACCTACGGGAAGCAGTCGCAGCTCGCGGTCCAGAACGTAAACTCTCGAACCTCGTATCGGTTTGCCGATGCCAACTCTTTCCAGAGCTTCTGTGCCGGGCTGCAGGATTTCGTGTGTCACATCGTCAGAGCATTCCGTAGGACCCCATGCATTGACCAGGGGCACATGAGGGAAGCGCCGCAGCCAGCGGTCAGTCAGGGAGACAGACAAACTCTCGGCCGTTGAGACCAGATAGCGCAATCCAGCCAGCGATTCCACTCCTTCCAGTCCCATCAGGAGCTCTAGATAACTTGGCACTGTTTCGAAAATGGTGACGCCATCGCCTGCTACCCTTTGCAACAACGCTGGTGGATTCAGGACCAACTCGTTGTCATAAATCACCACGCGGCCGCCGGCCATCAACGGCGCAAGGAACTGCCAGACAGAGATGTCAAAGCAATGCGAAGCATTCTGTACCACCACGTCTGCCGGGTTCATCTGCAGCACATACAGCTTGGAGAGCAGGTGATTTTGCATGCCGGCCCGCTCCACCATCGCACCTTTCGGTACACCGGTGGAACCCGACGTATAGAAGATGTAGGCTAAATCGCGTCCGCTGTAGTCGACGTCCGAGGGTTCAACGGACGGTGAGTCTTTCCAGTCCCCGGGGCTATTGACGCCGGCCGCCGAGACGTCATTCCAACTCAACGTCTTGCATCCGGCGGTGCAGGCCAGGCGAGATCCCAACTCTGCTAACGCTCCATCCACTGAGAGCCATTTCAAGCCGGCATCTTTAATCATCCCGAGAATCCGCTCCGGCGGATCCTTGGGATCGAGAGGCACATAAGCGGCTCCAGCCTTAAGGACTGCAAGGATGGTCGTGAGCATCCCCACACTGCGTTGCCCCATGATGCCGATTCGATCGCCCTTGCGCGTTCCACCCGCTATGAGCCAATTCGCCAGCCGGTTGGCTCGCTCATTGAGCTCCCGGTAAGTAACTGCGCCGTTACCATCCGACGCCGCAATTGCCGTCGGCTGCTGCGATGCGTGTTTCGCCAACATCTGTTCAAGCCAGAGACCGCTCTCCTGCGCTGGGCCGCCATTACCGAAACGGAGTACTCTCTCGCGCTCGGCAGCCGACACTACTTCGAGCAGGCTGAGCGGTGCATCCGGATTCTCCACGACACGGGCAAGCATCTGCTGCATGCAATCGACAATCAGCTGCAGAGGCCTGCCTTCAAGAAGCTGCCGGTTGTAATAGAAACCGAGTGAGAGGCCATCCTTCAGCTCGCGTACCGTGAGCCACAGATGGTAAACACCGCCCTGCACGAACCTTGACACCATATTGAGGCGCACGCCGTCCATCGTGCTCTCCAGCGCGCGCACCTGGGAGATCACCACGGGAAAGAGCGGACGGTGAGGATCGCGAATAATCCTGAGCCCACGCACAGCTTCAAACAATGGATACTCAAGGTGTTCCTGCGCATTGTTCATTTGCCGGTTCACTTCCGACAACAAATCGGTAAATCGCGTCGCGCCGTCCAGGCTTGCCCGCACCGGCACCATGTGGCCGAAGAAGCCCAGCAGTTCCGGCGCATGTTTAGGCAGCGTTGTGAAAGGAACGCCGAGGAGCAGGTCATTTTCTCCCGTCAGTTGCTGGAGCAGGACTTCAAACGCCGCGAGAACAGTGCGAAATACGGTTGTGCGGTAGCGCTTCCGGAAACTTTTCAGCTTTGCAAAAACTGACTCCGGAACGTCCACATCAAGGACACCCAGTTCAAAACTCGTGGTCTTGCGTGACGCGCGATCAGTCGGAAGTTCCATCGCGGGCAGCGCGGCATGGAGCTGTTCGTGCCAATACTTTTCGTGCTCCGCCAGTAGACCGTTTTCAAGGCGCTCGATTTGTCTTGCGGCAAATTCGGGATATTGCAAATCCAGCCATGTCAGCTTCCCATCGTTGCCGTGTGCAAGGGACTCATAGGACGCGCTTACCTGATCGAAGATTTCCGACATGTAGATGCCGTCGATGATCAGGTGACTGAAGGTAAACAGAAAAACGTGCTGTTGGTCAGCTATCCTCGCCAGGCAAAAACGAAATAGCGGTCCACGTTCAAAGTCAAACCCCTTCGCGGCAAATTGATGTTCCAGCTCCTTCAAGCTCTTTGCCTGTTCGTCGGGAGCCTCGGCCGAAAGATCTACGATGGAGAAATATACTTCTGCCTCCGGCAGGACTTTCTGGTAGGGCACCCCATCACGTTCGATGAACACAGTGCGCAAGGCACTGTGACGGTTGACCACCGCCTGCCATGCACCACGGAAGCACTCCACATCCAGCTTGCCGTCCATCGTGACCTGGACACAGACATTGTTGAGCCCTTCTTCAGAATGAATCTGGCTTTGGAACCACATGTCACGCTGGTTCATGGAGAGCGGGTAAAGCTCTCGAGTGCCGGGTTCGCCAGATGGTACCGGCTCCGGCTGGTGTTGCGCTGACGAGCTCATTTGATCTCCTGCAGGGAATCAAACTGGCAGAGAAGAGGCGCGTTCATAGCGGCGTCTGGGGCTTCCAGCATAGCCGGAGCTTTGCTTTGAATCGGAGTGGGAGCGGAGCCATGGTCGGTGGCGTCTTCGCCCGCCAGAAACGCTCGGCATTCACCGCGGACGGCCACATTGCTCGCCAGCAGCGTGGCTACCGCGCCGCAAACGCCATAGATCAGCGGAATGTTGCGATGCATCATGTCAGCGATCACTCCCGTGAGCCCCATGGCGACAGGAGTAAGTCCTCGAGTGATCGTCATGAGCAGTCCGAATACGCGGCCACGCATTTCCGTAGGCGTTGCTAGTTGAAGAGTTGTCAACAACTTGAGAACGATGAATCCGTCCATGGCTCCAACGGCTGCGATCAGCACCAGGGCAATCCATGGTCCTTTGGCAAAAGCCAGTGCAGTCAGGCACAACGACATGAGAACCATTACGGATACTGTTACGCTGCTGGAGTTGCGCGGCGACAGCTTGAGTGCGCCTCCCAGTCCGTATCCAACGAAGGTTCCCAACCCGGATGCTGCCAGCAGGAAGCCGTACCACTGTGGCCCGGCTCGCAGAAAGTCCTCTACATAAAAGGGAAAGAGGATGAGCATTGGCACCATGACAAGCTGGAAGAACGCCATGGTGTAGAAGAGCATCCGCATCCCCGGACGGGTGTGGATGTGCCGCAGGCCTTCCACGATCTCCGCTTTAAAACTCTTTGCCTTCGGAGTCTCGTCTGAAGCTTTCGCTGTGGCCGCGGGGATGCGAATGAAGGCATCGCTCACAGCGGCATAGAAGTAGGTCGCAGCATCCACCAGCATCAGCAGCGGCGCACCCACCAGGCGAAACAGTATTCCGGCGATCACCTGCCCCAGCACCGTACAGAGTTGAAAGGAACCTTGGATGAAAGAGTTCGCCGTTCCCACACCTTCTTTCGGCACCAGATCAGGCACAACGGAAATACTCGCCGGCTGCCACACCGCGCCAACGCTGCCTTCAAGCAGCGAATAAACGAACAGCGATCCAACCACGATTGTCAGCGAGTGCGAGCCGAGCCAGAGAGCCGCAGCCAAACCCGTGAGCGCCACCCCGCGGATCAAATCTCCCGTCACCAGGACTGACTTGCGTGAGTAGCGGTCCACCACGGCGCCGCCCAGCGGGCCCAGCAAGAGAGCGGGCACAGTTGCGGCCATCATGAACAGCCCAACCAAAGTCGCCGACTGCGTGGCTTGCTTAAGGGATAGGATGACGATCACCTGAAAGAGCTGCGTTCCCACCTGGCTGACGATCTGGCCCTGCCACAGGAACATGAAGTTTCGATTCATCACGCGAGTTTCTGCCACGAGGGGACTCCTTTTTCTGCGCTTCAGGTAACCCTTGAGTCGATCGACGAGGAAAATCAGCTACAGTGCAACGGCATCCTCAGTCCATAACTGCTGATCTGTTACGACGACCGGTGAACTTGCCGCCCGGGTCCGCTCGAGTGCACGGTTGACAGCCACCATGACGTAGGCAATATCGTCCTGGCTGATGCCATAATGCGTGACGGCTCGGATTCTTCCCTTTCCAAGTTCAGCCACTCGCACACCTTCGTTCTCCAGGGCATAAAGAAAATACTTGAGGCTGAGTTCAGGATCGCTGAGGCTGAAGAAGACGATGTTTGTCGGCGGAGCTTCGCGGCTGACCTGTATGCCCGAAATTTCCGCCAGACCTTGCGCCAGCAAACGCGCATTCGCGTGGTCTTCACTTAGCCGGTCGATCATGTGCTGCAGTGCATACACTCCACCGGCGGCCACAATACCGGCCTGACGCATTCCACCTCCCAGCATCTTGCGCAGCCGGCGAGCGCTGCTGATGAACGCTCCACTTCCCGCCAGCACGGAGCCTACAGGCGCCGCCAGTCCTTTGGAGAGACAAATGGTGATTGAGTCTGCAAAACTCGCGATGTGCCGAACATCGATTCCCATCGCTATGGCTGCGTTGAACAGCCGGGCTCCATCCATGTGGACGGGAAGTGACCGTCGCCGGGAGAACTCATATACCTGTGACAGGTATTCGAGCGACAGCACCTTCCCGCCGCACAGACAATGCGTGTTCTCCAGGCAAATGGCCCCCGCCGGAACGCATTGAAAGTCCTGCTCACCATAGAGCGCCGCTTCCAGGGCTTCGAGAGGAATCTCACCACTCGCCAGGGTGGGCAAAGGCTCATAGACCAATCCGCCCAGTTGTGAGGCGCCGCCTGCCTCCCATTTCCAGATATCGGAAAGATCGCCAACCAGTAGCCGCTTCCGTTGGCCGCAATGAGCCAGGAGCGCGAGCAGGTTCGCCATGGTCCCGCTTGGTGTGAGAAGAGCGGCTTCCTTACCCAGAGTTTTAGAGACCAGCTTTTCCAGTTCACTGACCGTGGGATCTTCACCGTAAACGTCATCGCCGAGCTGCGCGCGAGCAATTGCTTTGCGCATGTCCAGCGGAGGTAAGGTCACGGTATCGCTGCGTAGATCGATCAAGCTCTTCATAAGTCATCCCTGACTTGCGTGAACCGCACATTCCTGCGGTTCGAGTTCGAGTTGAATGGTTTCCAGGGCTTCCTGCAGGTGGCGTGACACCACCACCGGGTCCTCGCCGGCGCCAATGACATAGCCGAGCCGGTCATAAGCGTCTTCGGCGGGCCTGATTGCGCGCCCCGGTTTGGCCGTGACGGCTATATCGCGTATGCTCGGGATCACGCTCGCTTCATGCAGTCCTTTTACCTGGCGCAGTGTCCCGATCCGGTCCGAGGTGATGAACCGGATCGAGGCGTTGTCTTTTTCGGTAGGATCGAGGTTCAACTTGCGGCCGACCAGCATGTCCATCCAGGTCTGCAGCAGGTCAATCCCGGTGGCGTAGGCCACGAGTTCAGGGATCATACCCCCGGCTAGACGAGGATTGATTTCCACGATCGCTGCGCCGTGCTGCGTCCAGCGGATTTCCGTGTGCGCCGGACCGAAGTTGAAATTGACGGCTTTCAGCCCGAGGACAGCCGCCTGTTTCAGCGCCGCCTGTACCTCCGCGGAAGCGCGGCTGGGAAAATCGTGACCCAATTCCACGAACCAGGGCTCCTGCGAGAGATGTTTGTCAGTCACCCCGATCACGTGCGTTTCACCACCGGCCAACGTAATGGTTTCCACGCTGTACTCGGGACCTTCCAGCAGGCTCTCTACCAGTACGCTTCCATCCAGCGTTTGCCCACGCACGTTTTCCTTCCAGTTATGTATCTCGAGGTAGTGCTCCACCAAGTCGCGGGCATCATTCACCAGGCGAACACCGTGGCTGGAACTGTCAGAGGGTGGTTTCACCACGCATGGGTATTCGATCTGCGCGGCCAGGCGCCGCACTTCTTCTTCCGAGTTCACCAGGTAGAAATCCGGCGTAACCAACCCGGCCGCTTTCAGTGCCTGGCGCGTGCTCGGCTTGTGACGGCAGGTCCTGGCAGCGGCAGGATCGAGCCCATTTACGCCCAATGCGGCAGCCAGCTGAGCGACCAAGGGAACATAAAACTCTGAGGATGTCGTAACCGCATGAAGCTTCTTCGTCGCATGAATAGCCTGCACAGCTTCTATCACAACTCCAAAGCTGTTGGTGTCCACTTCCCTCACCTGAAGCTCCGGATGACGATATCCGAGGAACGGGTATTTCGCCGGTGTCCGGGTCAGAAAGGTGACCGCGTCTCCCCGTGAGAGAAGCATGTCAACCATCATTCCGCCCGTTCCCGTGGTGTTGCTTTCGATCAACAGATAGTGACTCATGACACCTGCACTGCCTCCAGTCCAAGATCGCGGGCGAATTCTTCAGTCGTGCTTACGTCGCCGGTGTAATCAGTCGGGCGTTCGTGCGGGATCGGCGCGTAGCTCCAGCGCTGGGCTACATCGACGCCGTAACGAATCGGATTGGGAAATGCCGCGGCAACTTCATCCACCAGGTTCTTCTCGCGCATAAAGTCGGGCGAGTAGATGTTGGCGTAATACCGGTCACCCCGATCGGGCAGGATGGCTACGACTTTCTGGTCGGACTCATAATGTTCT
>JBAIYI010000349.1:0-2251 GCA_037915955.1 Terriglobales bacterium | reverse complement strand
CTCGGCTTCCGGCTCTGCTGGTCTCCTTCCGTGCCGCGCTCGGCCCGCTGATCATTGGGCTCGCCGCTTTTTCGCAATCGCGCCTTGTCCTCGTGGCCTGCATCGGGCTGGCATCGCTCTCTGACGTTCTTGACGGAATGCTGGCCCGGCGCTGGGGAATTGCCACTGAGGATCTACGCCGCTGGGATACCCGCGCCGACACCTTCTTCTATCTCTGCGTGGCCATCGCCGTCCTGCTGCGCTATCCGCAGGCCATCGAAAACCGCCTGGTGCTCGTTGCCGGACTCGCCACAGCCGAGGTCGTCCAGCACGTGATCGCCGCCGCCAAGTACGGCAGACATGCCAGCTATCATTCCATCATTTCGAAACTCTGGGGACTGCTGATGGCCGCTGCCACGGTAGCTCTGCTCGGCTTTGGAGTGGATAACTGGTTTCTGGACCTGACTCTGAGTTGGGGGATTCTGTGTAACGTGCAGGGCCTGGTGATGACGCTCATTCTGCCCACGTGGAATCGTGACGTGCCCACGCTCTGGCATGCATGGAGATTGAGAAGAGCAGGAAGCTGTTGAGGACGGCGGTGATTACGCTTCCGCCGCTTCAAGATTCGCGGCCAGCTCTTCCCATTCCGCCATGCGCTGCTCGAGTTCGTTGCGCGTGCTGTGGAGCAGGTCGGTTTGGCGATGGGTCTCTTCCACACTGACAAAATTCTGTAATGCGGTCTCGGCCGTGCTGATGGCCGCCTCGAGGCGTGCCACTTCTTCTTCGATTTCCTGCAAGCGCTCGCGCATCTGCTTGAGCTTGATGGGATTCACGCGCTTCTGCTTCGGCTCGGGCTCTTCGGAAGGCACCGCGCCGTTCGACTTCGGCTCAGCAATGGCGAGTCCCGCAGCGCTCCCACGTGCGCCGTTCGTCGCCGGGACAACTTCGGGACTTGCAGCTGTCTGGCCCTGCTTGCGCCACAGATAGTCTTCGTAGTTGCCGGGGAAGACCTCCACGTGGCCGGCTTCGATTTCAAAAACCCGGGTCGCCAGCTTGTCAATGAAATAACGGTCGTGCGAGACGAAAACAACGGTTCCGGTGAACTTCTGCAGCGACTCCAGCAGCACGTCCTTGGCGCGCATGTCCAGATGGTTCGTAGGCTCGTCGAGCAGCAGGAAGTTCGAAGGATGCAGCAGCATGCGGGCGAGGGCGTAGCGGTTGCGTTCACCGCCGGAGAGTACGCCCACGGTCTTGAACACGTCGTCTTCAGAAAAGAGGAAGCACCCCAGCAGGCCGCGCAGCTCGGTCTGCGTTGAACGCGGCGCGGCTTCGAAAAGGTCGTCGAGCAGTCGAGCGTTCGGATCCAGTGCCTTGTACTGGTCCTGGGCGAAGTAGTCCACTTCCACGTTGTGGCCCAGCTTAATTTCTCCTGAAGTCGCTCGCTCACTGCCGGAGAGCAGCTTGATCAGCGTGGATTTGCCTGCTCCGTTCACGCCGACCAAAGCGATCCTGTCCCCGCGCTCGATCACGAAATTAGCGTTCGAAAACACGTGCTTGGGACCGTAGTTCTTGGCCACCTCTTTGGCTTCCACCACCATACGGCCGCTGGCGGGAGGCTGCGGGAAGGAGAAGTGGATGGTCTTCTCCTCCGGTGGAATCTCGATTTTTTCCATCCGCTCCAGCTCCTTGATGCGGCTCTGCACCTGCTTCGCCTTGGTGGCCTGGTAGCGGAAACGGTTGATGAATGCCTCGAGCTGCTCCACTTTTTCCTGCTGGTTGCGATACGCGGCTTCCAGCTGTTCCTGTCGCTGTTGCTTCTGCGAGAGGAACTTTTCATAGTTGCCGGTGTAAAACCAGACCTTCTTGTTCCAGATCTCGGCGATCTTGTTGACCGTTACATCAAGAAAATAGCGGTCGTGCGAAATCAGCACGTAGGCATGCGGATAGCTGAGCAGGTACTGCTCCAGCCAGTTACGGGTCTCAAGATCAAGATGGTTGGTGGGCTCGTCCAGTAGCAAAAGATTCGGTTTCGCCAGCAGCAGCTTGGCCAGCGCAATGCGCATCTGCCAGCCTCCGGAGAACTCTTCCGTGCGCCGCTCCCAGTCTTCCTTCTTGAACCCCAGCCCGCTCAGCACCACGCCAACTTCGGATTCAAGGTTGTAGCCGTCGCGTGAATGGATCTCCGCCTGAAGACGGTGAAAGCGTTCCGAGATCTGCTGGTACTCCGTCCCGGAGTGGTCCACCTCCGCCATGCGCTGCGAAAGCTCTTCCA
>JBAIYI010000807.1:0-7037 GCA_037915955.1 Terriglobales bacterium | reverse complement strand
GATAGTGGGGAATTTTTACCGTCGAAAGAAAATTCGGGACGCGGTTGTCGAAATGGGCCGATCCGTTCGTCGTAGGGGTGAGCGGGTCGCCAAGGCGGGCCGTAAAGCGCAGGAGATGATCCGAGATGAAGTACCTGCTTTCCGTGATCGACGAGAATACCGGGCTGGCCAGCCCGGCAGAGATGGAGGCCATTGACGTATTCAACGTGCGGCTCCAGGCGGAGGGCCACTGGGTCTTTGCCGGCGGCCTTGGGGCGCCGGAGACGGCTACCGTGATCGACAACCGGCGCGGCAAGGCGATGGTTACGGACGGGCCGTTTGTGGAGTCAAAGGAGTACGTCGCCGGTTTCTGGATCATCGAGGCGCCTGACCTGGATGTGGCGCTCAAACTGGCGGCCGAGGGGTCGAAGAGCTGCAATCGGAAGGTTGAGGTGCGGCCGTTTCTGGCTGAGCCAGCGTGATCGGTCCCACCCTTTGCGCCGGAAAGAATTGCAACTTCGAACAGGGTTGAGACGCAAAGGATGGGGAACCCGGGAGAGTCAGGGAGAAGAGATATCCACATTCGCATCGGCAATCAGGATGCTAGTATTGCCGATGGTTAGAGGTAACCGAACATGGCATTCGTGCGCGATTTGAGAGTTGCGGTCCATTCTTTGTTTCGAACTCCCGGCCTGGCAATTGCCGTGATCCTCACGCTGGCGCTGGGCATCGGCGCCAACTCGGCGATTTTCACGCTGGTGCGTGGCGTACTTCTCAAGCCGCTGGTCAACCGTGATGAAGCCCGGCTGATCTACGTCCGCCAGAGCGCGCCAGGACTGGACGAAGACAACACCACGTTTTCCGTGCCGGAGATCCAAGACCTGGAGGGCAGCGTAAAGAGCGTGGGGGCCTTTGGCGATTTTTCCGCGATGGGGTTCACCATGGTCGGTCTGGGTGAGCCGCGTACGATTCAGGGCGGCGTCGTCAACGGAACGTTCTTCAACGTGATGGGCCTGCATCCTGTGCTGGGCCGGCTGATCGGCCCGCAAGATGATGGCCCGAACGCCGCCGGCGTGGTGGTTCTGACCTATCGGTTCTGGAACAACAGTCTTAATCGCGATCCCAACGTCATCGGAAAACAAATCCGGCTGGGCAGCATCGGCGACCGGACGGCGACCATTATTGGCGTGCTCGAACCGTGCGTGCCCTATCCGCAAGAGACGGAGATCATCTCGAACATCGTCACGAGCCCGCACCATCTTTCCGCGACCATGGTGACGGGGCGCGTGCATCGCATGACCGAGCTGTTTGGGCGGCTGGCTCCGGGCGCCGGTATTGACCAGGCCCGTTCGGAGTTGAGCACGGCGTACTCGGCCATGATTCAGAAGTATCCTGAAGCTTACTCGAAACAGGCGAACTTCCAGATCGGGGTCAAGCCGTTTCGCGAGGAAGTCACCTCCGGCGCACGGACGATTCTGCTGGTGCTGCTGGCGGCTTCAGGATTGCTGTTCATCATTGCGTGCTGCAACGTGGCCAACCTGATTCTGGCGCGGACGGTCCAGCGGGAAAACGAGCTGGCCATCCGCACCGCGCTGGGCGCAAGCCATGGCACTCTGCGACGGATGCTTCTGGCGGAAAGCCTGATCGTGTGCGGAGCGGGCGCTGCTCTGGGCGTACTGACCGCGCAGCCGCTGGTCAGCGTTCTGGCGCGCTATGCCTCTCGCTTCTCCGTGCGTGCGCTGGACCTGAGCGTGGATTCCAGCATGCTGTGGGTGGGAGCAGGACTGGCGATCATTGCCGCCGTGGTGCTGGCGTTTGTTCCACGGCTGCCCTCAGGCGATAACACGCAAGGGCTGAGCCTGGCAACGGGCGGCGTGCGGATTACCGGCAGCACCAGCCGGCGCCAGCGTATCTTCGCGGTCACGCAGATCGCGCTCTCCTTCGTGCTTCTGGCCGGAGCCAGCAGCCTGGTTACCACGCTGATCGAGCTGCGCAGGGCGCAGACCGGCCTGGACACAGAGCGCGTCCTCTCGATTAGTGTTCCGCCCATGTCGTACGGTAAATCGCAAGAACAGGTGCTGGAGTTCTACAAGGAAGCGATGCGGCGCATCAGCGCTTTGCCCACCGTCAATTCAGTCGCGTTCGGCAATGTGGTTCCATGGCGCGACGGCCGGAGTTTTGGCCTGCAGTTTGCCGGCGATGGTCACCCGCATCAGCCGGGCGTGGAGGATCCGCGCGCACGGTGGCGCACCATCTCGCCCGGATTCTTTGCCGCGCTGGGTGTTCCTATCCTCGACGGACGTGACTTCGACGCTCGCGATACCAAAACATCGGAGCCCGTGGTCATTGTCAGTCAATCGCTCGCGCGAACCATGTTCCCGAAAGGGGACGCGGTTGGCCACCATATTTATTGGAGCGATCCTGTCCTTGAGTTCATTTCCGGAGAGGGCAAGGAGAAGGAGCGAATCAAGTCGCCGCACCGCATCATTGGCGTCACGCCTGACATTGATGACGAACACATCATTGCCCGGCCTACGCTCACGGTTTATAACACCTTTGAAGATGGGCCGATGTTCGGCGCCGATCTGTTCATTCACACCACCGGCGATCCTAACGCTCTGATCACGCCAGCCACGCACATCATCCGCGAGCTTTCCACCGATCAGCCGGTTGAACATGCTGCCACGCTCAAGGACGTTCGCACTCAAGTGCTCACGCCCGACCGCCTGAACTCGGTGGTATTCGGCGTGTTCGCGGCGGTGGCTCTGGCCATTGCCGTGGTCGGTGTGGCCGGAGTGCTGGCGTTCTCGGTGAGCGCCCGCACGCGCGAGTTCGGCATTCGGCTGGCGCTGGGATCACAGCCGCGACAGCTGCTTCAGGGCGTGATCGCACAGGGCGCGGTAATGGCGTCGCTTGGTGTGCTCGCGGGCGCGGCTCTTGGCTTCGTCATGGCCCGGATAGGCGCCAGGTATTTTGCAGACCTGAAAATGCCGGGCGCATTGCCAATCGTAGTTTCGGCCGCGGTGCTGCTCATTGTTGCCGTCGTCGCCTCGATGTTGCCTGCAGCCCGCGCCGCGCGAGTGGATGTGACCCAGGCGCTGCGGTCGGAGTAAACGGTTTGTCGAACTCTGAGAATGGACCGACGTTGGGTTTTTTACGCACTCCGCTTTGCTGCTGGCGGGCCTACGGCGTTTAGGAGGGTGTTTCTTTCGACCTCTTACGCGGCCCTGAAGGGCTGCTCTTTCACCCAAAGCAGCCGATCAGTTTATTCTCTGCGTTATGCAGGCGTCTTAATAGCAGTTTTGGGCGCCTGTTGTGCGCTGAGGGAATGCTCGGCAGGAGTGAGCGGCAGCCACATGCTGAAAACCGCTCCACGGGGTGAGTAGTGGTTACGGCAGCGAATGTAACCGCCTGCGCGTTCCAGGATGTCACGCGTGAGCCACAGGCCCAGGCCTGTTCCGGTTGTGCCTTTGGTAGTGAAGAAAGGCTCGAAGAGACGAGGCTGAGCTTCACACGGTATGCCTTTGCCGTCGTCGGCGACAGTGATTCTTATTCCCGGCTCGTGTCTCATCGGATGAGGACCGGACTTCGCGCGCACGTGGAGATGACCGCCTTCCGGCATGGCATCGATGGCGTTCGCAACCAGGTTGACGAGAACCTGACGCAGTTCTCCTACGGAAACGGTGAGCGTGAGGCCGGGAGCATAGTCGCGTGAAACTTCGATGCCTTGAGAGCGCAGCTTTGACCTGAACAGCGCCAGGGCGGAGTCAAGGACTTCGGCCACGTCCACTTGCTCAGGCGGCTGGGGAGCACGATAGAAGCGCAGTGTCTGATTGGCGATGTCAGAAACGCGGCGCAGCTCGTCCTGGGCGATGCTGTTGTACTTTTTGACCGCAGCCAGATCTTCCGCAGTTGAGATCAGATAAAGGAGGTTGGTGATAGCTGCCAAAGGGTTGTTGATTTCGTGCGCGATGATGGCTGCCAGGCGTCCGGCAACCGCGAGTTTCTCGGTCCGGCGCAAAGCGTCCTGAGATTCTGCCTGACGCTGGATGTAATCCCGAATTTCATACTGGCGCAGGCGCGCGCGCACGGCAGACTCCACGGCGCTCAGCAGATTTTCCGACCGCAGCGGTCGCTCCAGCAAGGTTATGTTCCCGTAATCGCGGTAAAACGGTGACTTTGCAACCAGGCTGGAGCCGCCAGTCGCCGTGAGCACGATGATGGGGAAGTCCGACCATGCGGGCTGCGCCTGAAGTTTGCGCGCCCAGCTCTCGCCGGAGCCGTTGATGGATTCCTCGGTCACGATGGCAGCGGCGGCCCCAAGCGTGATTTCACGTATGACGTCGTCAACGCTGGAGAGCACAACGCTGGGAAAACCCTGGCGGTCCAGCGCAGCGGAGAGAAGCTCCGCGTCACGGCCGACACGGGCCAACACCAGAATACGGAGCTCAGGATTGAATGCACTCACGGCAGCAGAACTACTCATCCTGTAATAAATCTTTTGCGCCGCCCACAAACCGAGGCGTACCGCTCAGGACGCCCTCAAACTCGGCCAGCGGACCGCCCACAGAGATCCGGTTTTCCGCAATCACCAGCTCGCGAATGGTGCGCTCATGAGGTCCGCTGCGGCGCTTCACCACGGAAATCGCCTGGCGGATCGCGCCGCGAGCTTCGAAATAGCGAAACAGCAAAACGTTGTCCGCCAGGTAAGAGACATCAACAGGAGTCTTCATGTTGGACCCCATCACGCCGTACTGGGCCAGGATCATGATGCTGAGCACGCCACTCTGGTTCAAATACGTGAGCAGCTCGTGCAAATGAATGATGGTGGAGTGCTCCTGCTGCATGGCGTTGAAAAGCCCATTGACGCTGTCAATCAAAACGATCCGGCAATCCTTCTGCTGAACCTCAGCACGGATACGCGCTACAAATTCGCCGGGAGAGATCTGCGCGGGGTCGAGCTGCTGAATGCTGAGTGTGCCTTTTTTGATGTGACTTTCCAGGGGAATGCCAAGACCTTTGCAGCGGGCCAGAATCGATTCCAGAAGTTCGTCAAACGAGAACAGCACGCCGCGCTCGCCGCGTTCCGCGGAGGAGACCAGAAACCTGGCCCCCAGCGTGGATTTGCCACATCCGGCAGGGCCCACAAAGAGGCAGCTTGTCCCCCGCGAGAGTCCGCCGCCCATCAGGCGGTCCAGCTCATCGATTCCGCTGGAAAGCTGACGCCGGTCAACCTTCTGGTCGCGGTGCTCGGCGGAGATCAGCCGGGGGAAAACTTCCAACCCGCCTTCGCGGATGATGTAATCGTGAAAACCTTCGCGGAACGCCGTGGCGCGCATCTTGCGGATTTCCAACTGGCGGCGCACCACGCCAAAGTCGCGCTCCAGAGTTTCCATGCGAAGCACGCCGTGGGCAATGCTCTGGAGCTGAGTGTCTGAACCTTCGCCGGAACGGTCGTCAAGCAGCAGCACTGAGGTTTTCAGTCCCATGAAGAACTGCTTCAGCGTCATGATCTGGCGGCGGTAACGAAGCGGGTCGCGGGCCAGCATGCGCAGTTCAGACATGGAGTCAATCACAATGCGACTGGCCTTGACCTTTGACACGCGGTCAAGAATGGATTGCATCACGTCCGCCAGCTCAACTTCAGAGGGATGAAACACCGTGTATTGCTCAAATGCTTTTGAAGCCAGTTCCGGCGGCGCCACCTCAAAAACTTCCACTTTGGAAAGGTCAAAGCCATGAGAAGCGCCGGCCTGCTCCAGTTCGGCGCGCGATTCCGCCAGCGTGACATAAAGCGTGGGCTCACCGGCGGCAACGCCGGCCAGCAGGAACTGCAGTCCAAACGTGGTCTTCCCCGATCCGGGATTTCCTTCCACTAAATAAAGGTGTCCTTCGGGGAGACCGCCATGAAGAATGTCATCAAGTCCAGGTATTCCGGTGCTCAGGCGAGTTTCAGGCTGGTGCGCAGGCGGCAAGGTTCCTCCAAGGATTCATAGATGCAGATTGGGGGCGGGATGGTTAGTTCAGGGAGCGAAAAAATGATCGGGCAGGGTTAAGCGGCTTCACGCCACTCCGCTACGCGGGCGCTGCGGCAGGGAAGAAGGGCATCGCCTTCCTTGTTCTCTGCCCTGAAGAGCCGCTCTTGCACCCAGAGTAGTCGCGGCTGATTGGGTCAACGCCCGCGGTCTGATATAACGTTGACCCGGAGCCCCCAAAATCAAAATGATGAGTCATATCTTCAATTGTCGGCGTTTCATCGTTTGTGCCGTATTCGTTACCGCTATACTGCCGCTCGCTTTATTTGGACAGCAACCTGACGCCAAACTGTTTTCATCGATGCAATGGCGCTTGATCGGTCCATTTCGCGCTGGCAGAGTCACTTCCGTGGCCGGCGTGCCTGGCGATCCCAACACTTTCTACTTCGGAACTCCCGGAGGTGGTGTGTGGAAGACCACGGACGGCGGGCAGGTCTGGCGGCCGATCTTTGATAAGGTGCGTGTCGCTTCCATTGGCGCCGTTGCAGTGGCACCCTCCAATTCGAAGGTGGTGTATGTGGGTACCGGCGAGCAGACACGGGGACGCGGTCTCTATCGCTCTGCCGACGGCGGCGCCACCTGGACGAACGCCGGATTGGAAGACGTACTCTTCATTCAGCAGATCATCATCGATCCTCGAAATCCCGATGTGGTGGTGGTTGCAGGAAATTCCGTCGGCATGGGACTGCTTTGGCAGCCGCTGCCGAGTTGGGCCCACACTGCCAATCGCGGGATCTTCAAGACCACCGACGGCGGCAAAACATGGAAAAAGACATTTAGTGACGAAGCTAGCCTGGGTGCCGTGGATATGTGTTCTGCTCCTGGTGATCCGCGCACCATGTATGCCGTGATCTATCACCCGGCGTCAGGTTCCGGCGCATCGCGGGTAGAAGCTACTTCAGACCTCATCAAATCCGCGGACCATGGCTCCACGTGGTCGCCACTCAAGAGCAGCGGTCTGCCGGAGAAGGCGCGCAAGCGTTTGGGTATTGCCGTTGCGCCGGGAACAGCTGGGCGGCGTCT
>JBAIYI010000545.1:0-4603 GCA_037915955.1 Terriglobales bacterium | reverse complement strand
GGTGCCCGGAGTGTGCGACAGTTCTTGCCAACGAGCAAGTCGTAGGCGGGAACTGCTGGCGCCATGAAGACACGCCCGTTATCCAGAAGGAGCTTGAACAGTGGTTTGTGAAGACCACGCAGTATAGTGATGAACTCCTCCGCGATCTCGATAACCTTGAGGGCTGGCCGGAGAAAGTGCGCACCATGCAGCGCAACTGGATCGGCCGCAGCGAAGGCGCGCTTCTTGATTTCAAGATTGACGGGCCCACTGGCCGCGCAGGCGACAAGGTCACGGTCTTCACCACGCGGATTGACACCATCTACGGCGCTACTTCCATTCAGCTTGCGCCGGAGCATCCGCTCGTCGCCGATTTGGTCGGAAGCGATCCGAGCTTGCTTTCGAAAATTGAAGACCTCATCGCCGAGCAGAAGAAGGCCCGCGACCAGGAAGAAGTGGAGTCGATGGAGAAGCACGGCGTCTTCACCGGACGTTACGTGATCAATCCCTTCAGCCAGGAAAAGATGCCCATCTGGGTGGCGAACTACATTCTCATGGGCTACGGTACCGGGGCCATCATGTCCGTGCCGGCGCATGACGAACGCGACTACGCCTTCGCGGAAAAATACGGAATCGATATCAAGATCGTGGTTCTTCCGCGCCGTACCAGTGAGCCACCTGCTCCCGGCGAGGACGAGAAACCCATGTTGCCTTACACCGCTGAGGACAGCATGCTCATCAATTCCGGCGAGTTCAACGAGCTTTCCAACGAAGATGCGATGAAGAAGATGACGGCTTACGCCGAGCAGCACGGCTTCGGCAAGGCGACCACCACTTATCGCTTGAAGGACTGGGGCATCTCTCGCCAGCGCTACTGGGGCACGCCGATTCCCATGCTTTACTGCGAAAAAGACGGCGTGGTGCCTGTGCCGGAGAGCCAGCTTCCTGTGCTCTTGCCGGACAACGTTGAAGTAACACTTCAAGGCGGCTCTCCGCTGGGCCGCATCCCGGGATTTGTGAATGCCACCTGTCCCAAATGCGGCGGAGCTGCGCGTCGGGAGACCGACACCATGGACACGTTTGTGGATTCGTCCTGGTATTTCTACCGCTACACCAGCCCGCAGGCGAACGATAAACCGTTTGATACCCGCGAAGCCGACTACTGGTTCCCGATTGATCAGTACATCGGCGGAGTTGAGCACGCCATTTTGCATTTGATCTATTCGCGCTTTTGGACCAAGTTCATGCGCGATATCAGCCTTGTACACAATGACGAGCCGGTGACGCGTCTTTTTACCCAAGGCATGGTGATCAAAGACGGTGCAAAGATGTCAAAGAACCGCGGTAACGTGGTCTCGCCGGACGACATGGTGGCCCGCTTCGGGGCGGATTCCACCCGCATGTATGCGCTCTTCGCCGCTCCGCCTGACCGCGATCTCGACTGGCAGGAAGCTGGTGTTGAAGGCGTGCATCGCTTCCTGGGACGTGTCTATCGATTCGTGATGCGCAATGCCTCAGCGGCGCTTGATCGCAGCTCTGCTCAGCCGGTTACTCAGGAGCTCTCGCCCAAAGTCCGCCAGGTGCAGCGCAAGCTCCACCAGACGATCAAGCGCGTGACCGACGATTTCCAGGGACGCTGGCATTTCAATACCTGCGTGGCGGCAATCATGGAGTTCGTGAATGAGCTTTATGCCGCGGAAGACGAGATTTCAGCGGGTCGCTTCCCAGCGCCGTTGCTTGCCGACGTCCAGCGCAGTCTCGTGCTCTTGCTGGAGCCGTTTGCACCCTATCTTGCGGCAGAGCTCTGGGAGACGCTTGGCGAAAAGGACACGCTGCTGCGCCATCCCTGGCCCAAGTACGATGCTGCGCTCGCTAAGGAAGATGAGATCGAGTACGCGGTTCAGGTCAACGGCAAACTCAAGGCGCGCGTCTCTGTCCCGGCGGATAGTCCGGAAGACTTCGTCCGCGAGCAGGCCCTTGCGGATGACAAAGTAAAAGCAGCACTTGAAGGCAAGCAGATCGCCAAGGTGATCGTGGTTGCGGGCAAGCTGGTCAATATCGTTGTGCGTTAAAACCAGCTTCTAGCCACCAGCTGCGGGCTTCTCGCGCACTCATTTTGGGAACTGCTGAGGGTTTTTTGCTTATGACGTCATGGCGAGCCAGACTGAAGACGTTTGCCGCAGGAGCTGCTTTGGCAGGAGGTGGTTACTGGCGGCTGACGCATGGGATTGATGTTGTTCGCCATTACACGGGCCAACCGATGTTTTCCTGCGGATTGATTGCTGCCGGCAGTTTGCTCATTGTGTTCGCGGCGCTTCCGCTGCGATTGATCAATCGGCTCTTCGAAGTCCCACCGTCGCGGAAGCTAGGAGCCAGAACCTAGAAGCTTATATAGCTCTTTACACTCGCACGAGAATCAGAGAAAATCGTCCGTGGAAGACCAATCTATTGTCATCCTCGACTTCGGTTCGCAATACACGCAGCTCATTGCGCGCCGCATCCGTGAACTGAAGGTTTTTTCCGTCGTGCTCCCTTGCACGGCATCCCTTGATGAAATCAAGAGCTATCGTCCCGCAGGGCTGATCCTGAGCGGAGGGCCGTCTTCCGTCTATGACGCTGATGCGCCGCCCGCCGACGAGCGCGTGCTCGCAATGGGCATGCCTGTGCTCGGCATCTGCTATGGACTTCACTTCATCACCCAAAAGCTCGGAGGTCAGGTGGTTCCCGGGCCAAAGCGCGAATACGGCCATGCCGATGTCGGTATCTCGCACACCAGCTCAAGACTATTTAAGGATCTTCCGCCGAACATGAGCGTCTGGATGTCCCACGGCGACGAAGCCCACAAGCTGCCGACTGGGTTTACCACGGTCGCGCGATCGTCAAATGCGCTCGCCGCGATGGAGAATGAGGAAAAGAAGATCTGGGCGATCCAGTTTCACCCGGAGGTTCACCACACCAGGGAAGGACCAGCGCTGCTCCGCAACTTTGTGTATGACATCTGTGGCTCACGTGGCAATTGGACGCCGCAGCACTTCATCGACGAAACCATCCGCAACATCCAGCAAACCGTGGGCGAGAAGGGCATTGCCATCTGCGCGCTGTCCGGCGGTGTGGACTCCGCCGTGGCTGCCGTTCTGGTGAACAAAGCCATGGGCGGCCGGCTGGTTTCGATCTTCGTCAACAACGGTGTGCTGCGCAAAGACGAGTTCCAGAAAGTCCAGACCAACCTGCGCGATAAGCTCGGCCTGAACCTGGACGCGGTGGACGCCACCGATCTTTTCCTGGGCAAGCTGGCCGGCGTTACCGACCCGGAAAAGAAACGCAAGATCATCGGCAACACCTTCATTGAGGTGTTCGATAAGGAATCTCACCGGCTGGAACAGAAGTTCGGCAAAGTGGACTGGCTGGTGCAGGGCACGCTTTATCCAGATGTGATCGAGTCTCGCAGTGTGCGCGGCCCCTCGCAGACGATCAAGACCCATCACAACGTGGGCGGCCTGCCGGAGAAGATGAAGCTCAAGCTCATCGAGCCGCTCAAGGATCTTTTCAAAGATGAGGTCCGCCGCATCGGCCGCGAACTGGGAATGCCGGAAGAAATTCTCCAGCGCCAGCCGTTCCCTGGTCCTGGCCTTGCGGTGCGCATTCTGGGCGAGGTAACGCCGGAGCGAATCCGCCTGCTCCAGGAAGCGGATGACATTGTGGTCACGGAAATCCGCCGCGCCGGGTTATATACAAAGATTTGGCAATCGTTTGCCGTGCTGCTTCCTGTCATGTCTGTGGGTGTAATGGGCGACCAGCGAACTTACGCCTACACTTGCGCCATCCGCGCAGTACATTCCGAAGATGGCATGACCGCTGACTGGGTTCCGCTGCCTTACGAGGTGCTGAAGACGATTTCGAATCGCATCGTAAACGAGGTTCGCGGGATCAACCGCGTAGTGTACGACATCACCTCAAAACCGCCGGGGACCATTGAGTGGGAGTAAACGCTGCCCGAAAAGGTTCTTGAAATAGCCATCTCTCCGCGATAGAGTGCACGCTCAATCCCGGAGGAACTCATGAGAATGGATGCGGCAGCGCTCTTGCGCGAAGTGGATGATTGCCGCCAACGCTTGAGTGATTTGGTGAACGGGCTCAGTCCGGATGAATTCGTTCGCCGGCCCGACCCTGCAAAATGGTCCATTGCGGAGTGCATCGCGCATATGAGCGCCACAGCCGCTGTGGTGCAGCAGATCATGCGCAAAGCAGTTGTCCGCGATCGCAACCGCAACCTTCGCGGACAAGGGCCTTTTGCCTATGGCTGGCGAGGCCATCTCCTGATCTGGATTGCCGAGCCGCCGCCCAAATTTCGAATTCCGGCCCCTCGGAGCATCGTTCCTCCGCTATCGATTGATTCTGAAACGGTGGTGGCTGATTTCATGAAGGCTCAGGAAGAATGGGAGAACCTTGTAAAAGAAGCGGATGGGCTCGATCTCGCGCGCATCACCTGCGGCAGCCTGTCTTCACCATTCCGCTGCCAGATGAGTGGCGGGCTGATGTGGATGATGGCTCACCAGCGCCGCCATCTCTGGCAAGCAGAAAACGTGAAGCGGCAACTCATGGTGAAGCCCGCGACGGCCTGATG